>CACIBF010000002.1 GCA_902584815.1 uncultured Pelagibacteraceae bacterium | reverse complement strand
GACTCAAAATTAAAAGAAGTAGTAATAACCGACACCATCAATAACACTGAAAATGTCAAGGAGCTTGAAAAGGTAAGGATCATACCTATTTCTGTCCTATTAGGGGAAGCAATTCGCCGAATTTCAGAGGAAAGTTCAGTCTCAAGTCTGTTTGAATTTTAATTAATTAAACTTGCCTTCTATTATAATTTAATTTATTACCACTACAAATATCATGGCAAAAGAAACAAATATTGAAGCTGTTATTCGAGATGGATCTGGAAAATCTGCTGTTAAAAAAGTTATTGCAGGTGGCAAGATACCCTCGATCCTATATGGCCTTAATGAAAAGCCTGTTAATATTGCAGTCGATAAAATTTTCATTCAAAAAGAATTAAATGCTGGCGGATTCTTAACAAAAATATTCAATTTGAATATTGAAGGTAAAAAAAATCTTGCTATACCTAGAGATATTCAATTTCATCCATTATCAGATCAGCCAATTCATGTTGATTTCCTAAGATTGTCAGAGGACTCAAAAGTTACTCTGGATATTCCAACTAGATTTATCAATGAAGAAGCATCACCTGGTTTAAAACGAGGTGGTGTATTAAATGTAAATAGAAGAACCGTACAATTAAATTGTCCTGCAAACAATATTCCTGAAGAGTTGGTATTTGATCTTACGGGCCTTGAAATTGGAGACACAATTAGAATATCAATGGTCAATTTGGATGATGGTGTTCAGCCAACAATTACTGATAGAGATTTTACTGTTGCTTCTGTAGCGGCACCTACTGTTGTCAAAGAGCCAGAGCCTCAAGCAGAAGGAGCTGAAGGCGATGAAGCTGCTGCAGCTGAAGGAGATGGCGACGCAAAGGGCACTGAAACAGAACAAGATTCAAAAGAAGAAGATAAGTCTTAAAGTATCTCTTTTTAAAATTTTTTTACCATATACTATTTATTTATGATTGCTTTGATAGGATTAGGAAATCCTGGAGATAAATATTCTCTTAACCGCCACAATATTGGTTTTATGGCTATAGATAAAATTTGTGAAAATTTAAATGCTGAGTCTATAAGTGGCAGCAAAATTAATGGCAATTGTTTTAAATTACAATTACATGGAAAAAAAATTATCTTATTTAAATCACATGAGTTTATGAATGAATGTGGCCTTTCCATATCAAAAATAATAAAATTCTATAAAGTAAAGATAGAAAATCTTTTTGTATTTCATGATGATTTAGACCTAAAGCTTGGAAAAGTTCGCATCAAAGAAGGTGGTAATCCTGCTGGTCACAATGGTTTAAAATCTATAGATAGCTGTATAGGTAAAAACTATAATAGAATTAGGATGGGAATTGAACATCCTGGAAATAAAGAACTTGTGATTAAGCATGTTCTCTCAAACTTCAAAAAAAACGAGTTAACTATTTTTGATCAAATAAATGATAATATCTCAAATAATATTGATTTACTTATTAAAAGAGAATATTCCACATTCATGAATAAAATTAAGATACAGTAATGGGATTTAGTTGTGGAATAGTTGGGCTTCCCAACGTTGGCAAATCAACATTATTCAATGCCCTAACAAAAAAAATAACCGCAGAAGCAGCAAATTATCCATTTTGTACAATTGAACCAAATGAAGGCACAGTTGTTGTTCCTGATGAAAGAATTTATAAATTGAGTGAAATCTCAAACTCAAAAAAAACAATACCTGCGACTTTAAAGTTTTACGATATTGCGGGACTAGTAAAGGGCGCCTCAAAAGGTGAAGGCTTAGGTAATAAATTTTTATCACATATAAGAGAAGTTGATGCAATAATTCATCTAGTTAGATGTTTTGAGGATGAAAATATTACTCATATAAGTAACTCGATAGATCCTATTAATGATGCGGAAGTTATTGAAACAGAACTTATTTTATCTGATCTTGAAATGCTTGAAAAAATTAGTGTTGGTATACAAAAATTAGTTAAAAAAGGTGATAAGGATGCTTTAAAGAAAGCTCAATATATTGATCAAATAATATCTCATTTATCTAGTGGAATGAGTGCAAGATCCATTGAAAACATTTCAGAAATTAAGTCATATTTAAATGAATATAATTTAATAACACTGAAACCTGTAATTTATGTCTGCAATGTTGATGAAAACTCAATTATCGACGGCAATAAATTCTCAGCAAGTTTTAAAGACCATATTAAATCAAATATAATTTTAATTTCTGCAGATATTGAGTCGCAAATTGCAACATTATCAAATGAGGAGCAATCAGACTTTTTATCATCCCTTGGACTCGAAGAATCAGGTTTAAACAAGATTATTAGAGAAGGATACGATACTCTTAACTTAATAACTTATTTTACTTCTGGAGAGATGGAGAGTAGAGCATGGACGATTGAAAAAAATACCCTTGCTCCAGATGCAGCAGGAAAAATTCACACTGATTTTAAAAGTGGTTTCATCAGAGCTGAAACTATTTCATCAGAAGATTTTATTACTTGCAAAGGTGAAACAAAAGCTAGAGAATTAGGCAAACTAAGAAGTGAGGGAAAGGAATATGCTGTGCAAGATGGTGACGTAATGCACTTCCTATTTAATAATTAGATGGACCATAAGCTTGTTTTTCCAACATATGATGAAATTCATGAAAAAGCTGTCAAGCTTGCTGATTTAATTAATAATAAAAATATAAACTTTACAAAAATGGTCGTTGTTTCAAGAGGTGGCTTCGTTCCAGCTTCAGTTGTGGCCTACTGTCTTGGAATCCAAGATGTCGATATTGTCTCAATACAAAGTTATATTCATAGAGAACCCGGTCAAGCTTATGTTCATAGAGCTCCTAAAACAGATGAAGTAGTTTTAGTTATTGACGATATAGTAGACAAAGGAGGTACAGCAAAAGCACTGAGAGAATTTATGCCAAATATGCATTTAGCTGTTATTTATGCTAAACCAAGAGGTCTTCCATTAGCAAACACGTATGTTGAAGAAATTACGCAGGAAACTTGGCCTGTCTTCCCCTGGGATGAGGAAGACAAAGCCAATCACTAGTTTTTACTTCTAGGCAATAAAGTATAGTACCGACAATATCCCAATTACAATCGATCCTGCATTTAAGTCTTCATGCCTTCCACTAAGTGCCTTTATAACAACATAAGCTATAAAGCCTAAAGCAATTCCGTGTGCGATACTAAAAGTCAGAGGCATTAATACTGCTGCAAGAACTGCTGGAGCATATTCACTAACATCTTCCCATTCGATATCCCTTAGATTTTTAAGAAAAAATGTTGCAACAAAAACTAATGCTGGAGCTGTTGCAAAAGCAGGGATACTTTGAGCTAGTGGAGCTAAAAATAAACAGATAGCAAAAAGAACAGCAACTGTTACAGCTGTAAGTCCTGTTTTACCACCTTCCTTTACACCAGCGCCAGATTCAATGTATGAAGTAGTATTTGAAGTGCCTGCTAATGCGCCTACAGTTGTAGCAACTGAATCAGCTAATACAGCTTTTCCAATTCCATCAACTTTGCCTTCACTATCGACTTTACCGGTTAAGTTTGCAACTGATGTTAGTGTTCCTGCAGTATCAAAAAAATCCACAAATAGAAAAGCAAACGCAACACCTATAAAACCAGAAGTCGCTATAAGGCTGAAGTCTAAAGAGAAAGCATGTGACGCAGGAGGAATAGAGCCTACAACACCTTCTATTGAGCTTATTCCCATGACCCAAGCAATAACACTTACAGCTAAGATACCAATAATGATCGATCCAGTTACACCTCGCTTATCCAGGATTGCCATTATCATAAAACCCACCGCAGCTAAAATAACAGGCATAGATGTGACATCACCTAAACCAACAAGAGTTGCTGGATTATCTACGACTACTCCAGCATTTTTTAATCCAATGATTGCAAGGAATAAACCTATTCCAGCACCAACGCCAAATTTCATGCTTTTTGGAATACTATTAATGATCCATTGCCTTGCTGGAGTTACAGATAATAAAATAAACACTAAACCAGCAACAAAAACTGCGGTTAAGGCTTGTTGATATGTATAGCCCATTCCAAATACGACACCAAAAGCAAAAAATGCATTAAGTCCCATCCCTGGTGCAAGCGCTATAGGCCAATTTGCCCATAGACCCATAATCAAACAACCAATTACAGCTGCTATGATCGTTGCGACAAATACACCTCCGAAGTCCATTCCTGTTCCTTCAGTAGATAAAATTGCCGGGTTAACAACAATGATATATGCCATTGTTAAAAATGTTGCGAAACCAGCAACAATTTCTGTTCTTACAGAGGTACTGTTACTGCTCAGCTTGAATAAATTTTCTAGCATTCGAATCTCCTAATTATGATTATTATCAATCTACATTATGATCTAATAGTTTTCGAATAAGATAATTTTCAAAGTGTGGATAAAATTTTTTGAATTTATTTTAATAAATTCAATTAATTAAATGACAGAGATAAGATTTTAGTGCGTATCTCTCCAGATGCTCTTGTTTGTGAAATAAAATAAAAATGCAAGAATCAAAAGATAAATTATTACTTTAAAGCCCATTCTTTTTCTTTCTTCTAACTTTGGTTCAGCTGACCATGTAAGAAACATGGTTACATCATGTGCCATTTGTTCCTCCGTTGCTGCTGTGCCATCAGTATATTCAACTCCATCTTCATAAAGAACTTGTGGCATTGCTATTCTCATACCTTTTGCATACTCGTTATAATATACACCATCATCTAGTTCAGTTCCCTCAGGCGCATCTTTGTAACCAAGTAGAAGGGAATAGATATAATCCGCACCATTTGGTCTTGCTTTAACGATTACCGATAGATCTGGAGGATATGCTCCTCCATTAGCTGCCCTTGCTTGTTGTTCATTTTCCCAAGGGCTAACAAATTTATCAGACAAGATTGCTGATCTCATAAACATCTCGCCATCCTGATCTGGACCAGTTTCAACTTCAAACATCGCAGCCATTGCCTTTGCTTGCTTTTCAGAAAATTCCGGACCCCCTGGCTGTACGAGATTTCTATAACTTAGTAAATCCATTGAATGGCAGCCTGAGCATACCTCAGTGTAAACCTGATAACCTCTTTGGAGCGAAGCTCTTTCAAATTTGCCGAGAGGCCCTTCAAATGACCAGTAAGGTCTCATAGGTTCATGTATTTCTGCGGCAATTAGAATTGATTGGGAAGAAGTGACCGTAATAATTAATACAACTAATAATTTAATAAATTTTAACACGCTACGCTGTGGCAGTAGCGGCCTTCGCCGCCCTCTCCTTTTCGCTCAGAACAGGTTCACTTATACTTTTCGGTAGTGGTTTGGTTTTTTCAACAAAACCGAGAACAGGCAAAATGATAATAAAGTGAACAAAATAGTAAATTGTAGCTATTCGAGAAATAATCACGTAAATTCCTTCTGCTGGCTGCGCACCCAAGTATCCAAGCAATAAAAAATTAGCCAAGAATATCCAATAAAATTGTTTGAACAATGGTCTATATTTAGCAGATCTTACTTTAGAGGTATCAAGCCAAGGTAGAAAAGCGAGAATTGCAATTGCTGATACCATCATTATGACACCGCCTAACTTATCAGGAATAGCTCTAAGGATTGCATAGAATGGAAGGAAATACCACTCAGGAACAATATGCTCTGGGGTTTGTAGAGGGTTTGCCTGAATGTAGTTATCTGTATGACCAAGTAAGTTTGGAGTGAAGAATACAAATCCTGCAAAAATAATCATAAAAACCAAAAGAGCAAAAACATCTTTCACAACATAATGTGGATGAAAAGGAACTGTATCTTGGGATCCCTGAACCACATCAATGCCTTCAGGATTATTATTACCAGGTACATGCAAAGCCCACACATGCAATATAACCAATCCAAAAATTAAAAAAGGAAGAAGATAGTGCAATGTAAAAAATCTTGTTAATAATGGAGAACCTACAGAATAACCTCCCCACAACCAATTAGTAATTGACTCTCCAAATACTGGAATAGCACTAAATAAGTTTGTGATTACAGTAGCTCCCCAGAAACTCATTTGACCCCAAGGCAAAACGTACCCCATGAATGCAGTTGCAATCATCAATAGGAAAATGAAAACTCCTATAATCCATATTAGTTCTCTTGGCTCTTTATAAGATCCATAAAATAGAGATCTAGCCATGTGAATATAAACAGCAATAAAAAACATCGATGCTCCATTTGCATGAATATATCTCAATAACCATCCATAATTTACATCACGCATAATGTGTTCAACGCTTGAAAAAGCAAGATCAGCATCAGCTATATAGTGCATTGCTAAAACTAATCCTGTTATAATCTGAGTAACAAGACAAAAAGTTAATATGCCACCAAACGTCCACCAATAATTTAAGTTTTTAGGTGTTGGGTATTGCATTAAATGGCCATTAAATAGCGTGATTAAAGGTAATCGCTTATCTATCCATTTAGCTACTGCTGATTGTGGTTTATAATCTGTACTCATAAATCTTATTTATCCAATTTTAATAGTATTATCATCTAAAAATACATAGTCCGGAATTTCAAGATTTGTAGGGGCTGGGCCTTTTCTTATTCTCCCTGATGTATCATAATGAGAGCCGTGGCAAGGACAAAACCAACCATTATAATCTCCTTTATTACCAAGAGGGATGCAACCAAGGTGAGTACAGATTCCAACCATTACAAGCCATTCAGGATTTTGTACCCTGTTATCATCGATCTCAGGATCAGGTAAATCCTCAATTTTTACTTCTTTAGCTTCTGTAATTTCTGCTTCGGTTCTTCTTCTTATGAATACTGGTTTTCCTCTCCATAACACAGTAATGCTCTGACCAGGTACAATTGTTGACACGTCAACTTCAGTCGAAGCAAGTGCTTTGACTGACGCATCAGGGTTCATTTGAGAAACTAAGGGTACTCCAATTGCTGCTGCGCCTGCTGCACTGAAAGCTGCAGTTGAAATATACAGGAAGTTTCTTCTAGTTACTGGCTTAGAATCTGACAAATTTGTAATCTCTTGTTGAATATATAGTATTTAGTCCCAATATGTTCTTTTATCAAAAAACCATTGGTATTGTCACCTAATTTTTGTGGCAAGATGACGCATATTAAAAAAATAGATAAGATAGAAAATAATGAAACTAGTGATTTTTCAACCTGATATACCGCAGAATACCGGCGCAATGGTAAGAACGTGCGCATGCTTTGATACAGATATTGAGATTATACATCCTTGTAGCTTTCCATTAAATGATAAACTATTAAAGAAGTCAGCAATGGACTATGGAAGCTCAATAAAAATCACTGAACATGATAGTTGGGATACTTTTAAAGAGTCATTAAATCCAAAAAAAAGAATTATATTGCTATCCACAAAAGGTAAAATTGCTCATACAGATTTTACTTTTAAAAAGGATGATCTATTGATGGTAGGAAGAGAGTCGGCTGGAGTTCCAACTGAAATTCATGAACAGGTAGATGAAGTTGTGACTATTCCAATTTCAAAGTCTTCTAGGTCTCTAAATGTCTCAACAGCTGCTGCTATTGCACTTTCAGAAGCAATGAGACAACTAAAAATATAAATGATGAAAAATTTTAAAAAAAAAGAGCTTTCTAGAAAATGGTTCAAACTTTTACGTAACCAAATTATCAATGAGTTTGAAAAAATAGAAAATCAAAACACTAGTAAAAAATTAAAGTTTAAGAAAAAAAATTGGAAAAGAAAACCTCATCTCAAAAAAGATAATGGCGGTGGACAAATGGCAATTATGTATGGAAACATTTTTGAAAAAGTTGGTGTAAATATTTCAACAGTTTATGGTTCATTATCTCAAGACTTCAAAAAAAATCTTCCAGGAACAAATAAAAATTCAAATTTTTGGGCTAGTGGAATTTCAGTTGTAGCTCATATGCAAAATCCTTATTTGCCTTCATTTCATTTTAATACACGAATGATTGAAACTTCAAAAATTTGGTTCGGAGGTGGAATGGATATGACACCTGCTTTTAAGAACTCAAAACATAAAAAAATGTTTCATTCAAAAATTAAAAATATGTGTAATGCGCATAATAAAAATTATTATAAAGATTTTTCTAAGTACTGTGACGAATACTTCTATTTGCCGCATAGAAAAGAAGCTCGTGGTGATGGTGGTATTTTTTACGATTATCTCGAAACTTCTTCATGGGAAGGCGATTTTAATTTCACAAAGGATGTGGGCTCATGTTTTTTGGATGCGGTTTCAGGAATTATAACGATGGATATGAATAAAAAATGGAAAAAAGAACATAAAGAACAACAAAAAATTAAGCGTGGTCGATATGCTGAGTTTAATTTATTATATGATAGAGGAACTAAATTTGGACTTCAAACAGATGGCAATATAGATGCCATATTGATGTCAATGCCTCCTGAAGCAAAATGGATTTAATATTATGACTGAACCAATTACTGTAAATGGTGCTCAAAAATTACAAGATGAGCTTAATGATTTAGTTAATAATAAACGTCAGCAAGTTATTCAAGCTATAGCTGAGGCAAGAGAACATGGTGACCTAAAAGAAAATGCTGAATATCATGCAGCAAAAGAGGAACAAGGTCACATCGAAAGTCGAATTCAAGAAATCCAACTATTATTATCAAATGCTGAAATAATAGACATTACAAAAGTTGATCAAAAAACGAAAACCGTAGTTTTTGGATCAACTATTGAACTATCAGATCTTGATGATGAGACAAAAGTAAAATATCAGATAGTGGGAAATGATGAAGCAGATATTGAAAAAGGACTTATATCTTATAAATCTCCCGTTGCATCAGCACTGATTGGAAAAGAAAAAGGTGACTTTGTTTCTGTTTCAACTCCCAAAGGGGAAAAAAGTTATGAGGTAATAAAAATAATTTATAAATAGCTATTTGTAAGATAAGCAAATTGCTTTTAATCTCTCAAAAATTGAATATTCATCATCAATAAAATCACTATCGATCCACCACTCTTCTAACTCAGATAAAATTTTTCCTACTAATGGACCTTCTTCAATTCCCATTCGAATTATATCGTTTGCTCCAAAAGAAAATTTTGGCTGTTCAAAATTTTTGGCAACTTCATAAAGGGTATGCCAGTTGAGATCATTTTTTTGATTGGAATCCTTAATCCAATTTAAGATTACAAAGTTTTGAAATTTTTCTATACCTAGACGATATAATTTAGCTCGCGATTCTTTAATTGATAAATATGACTTAATTGATAAATCTAAATTTATAAAAGTTCTTAAATTGTCCGCTTCTTCATTACTAATTGGAAATTGTTCTATAAAATTATTCGCATTATACTCTGAGCTTTCAAGTAAGATTGAAAACTTTAACAAATCATCAATAGGCTTATTTATCTTATTTTCGATATGTGATATTTTTAAATAATCATTATTAATCGAAATATTCTCAGATATTTCAGTTAAAATATTTGTCTCCTTCATCATAGAAAGAGATTTAAAAGAATTATTTTGATTTATGATCTTTTTTAATTCTGACCAAATTCTTTCTTTAGAAATTTTACTAAAGTTTTTTGATCCTTCTTTAAATACTTTCTTTAAATTTGCATCGATCTCAAAATTCGAAAAGTCCGCATAAAATCTAAAATATCTTAATATCCTTAAATAATCTTCTTTTACTCTATCGATGGCACTACCAATAAACTTCAGTTTTCTATTTTCTATATCCTCTATACCATTATGAAAATCAAAGAGTTCCCCATCTCGATTTGCATATATTGCATTTATAGTAAAATCTCTTCTTAAAGAGTCAGCTTTTATATCTGAGGTATACTTAACTTTTGCATGCCTTCCGTCTGTTTCAATGTCCTCTCTTAATGATGTTATTTCATAATTTTTTGAATCAATTACTGCAGTGACTGTTCCATAATTAATTCCAATATCATAAAATTTTATATTATTATTCGTAAGAATTTTAATAACTTCTTCTGGATCAATATCTACTGCAAAATCTATATCTGTAACATCTTTACCTGATAGGGCATCTCGAATACAGCCGCCGACTAAATAAATACCTTGATTATTATTAAATAAATTAAAGATAGTCTTAACTTCCGGAAGTTTGATAAGTTCATTTACTTTTTTCATTTTAACTTACTCGTAAGAACATCGTAGAGATTTATCAACATACCAGCTGTGGCACCCCAAATATAATTATCTTTATATTGTATAACATTAAAATCGTAATCATATGATCTATCGCCTTGTTTAAACGATTTTATTTCACGTGAATGGTTTTTTGAGTCCATTAGAAATCTAAGTGGTAGAAAAAAAATGCTATCAACTTCTTGATGGTTTATGTTAAATTCAGTCTGGTGATCAATCATTGCTAAAATTGGCATTATTCTAAAACCTGTACCAGTTTGATAAGCGTCCAAACATCCTAAAATATTAATATTTTTACTCTCTATTCCTACTTCTTCATAACTTTCACGAGTAGCGGTATCTACTGGAGATATATCAGATGAATCTATTCTTCCTCCAGGAAAACTTACTTGACCTGCATGGTCCTCTAAATGAACAGATCTATTAGTTAGTAAAATATTGATTTCACCATTAATGTCTAAAAAAGGAACAAGCACAGATGCTTTTGTCAGACTTAAGCTAATCCCTGAGTCGATACATTCTTTTTCAAAATAATCATGAGATAACTTTTTATTTTGAGATAAAAAATATACTAGATCTTCTCTTGATATATCTTTTTTATAATTCATATAGTTTAAAATAATTATTATTACTTAAAAGAGCTAAGCATTTTTTACTTTCTATGTTTACTTCTTCAGCATTATCAATAATTTCATAATAGACTGACCTTGAAATTAAAGCCTTAAGATTTCTTCTTACAGTAATATATGGCTTAGGATGATTTTTTTCATTTAAGTATATTTCTATTGGAGCTTTACTTGAAAGCTCAATTTTTTCATGAGTATTAGTATAAAAATAATAACCAGTATCTCCGTTACTTGTAATTTTTTCCATTGAGATAATAAAAAAAGGAGCATCTTCAACCTCAATTTTTAATTTCTCTACAGGGGTTACTAAATAATAATTTCCATCATCATCAAGTCTTAATACGCTTGAAAATAATTTTACTAAAGCAGGTCTTTTTATTTCTGAGCCCATATATAACCACTTACCATTTTGAAGTATTTTAATGTCTATTTCTCCACAATAGTCTGGATTCCAAGTTTCAACTGGAGGGTTTTTGTGCTTTGTATTTTTTGCATGACTATAGATAGTTTCTAAACCTTTCGGAAAATCATCAATATTAGTCATTATTAAGTTAGCTCTATCTTTTCTAATTTATTAAGTCTTATCTTTTTATCTAAATTTAATATAAGAACTCTATCTGGATTAACGGGTCCAACTAAATTTAGTGGTTGTGAGATTTGTTTAAAATCAAATCTTCTATAATAATCAATGTCACCAACCAAAACTATAAAACTATACTTTTTACTTTTTTTAATTAATTTAATAGTAGTTTCTACTAAAGCAACTCCATACCCTTTTCCTACATGCCCTGGCTTTACTGCAAGTGGCCCCAAAAGAAGACCCTCACTTTTGTTATTAATAAATATTTGACTAAATGAAATACTTGCTAATAGCTGTTTATTATCTTGGTATATATATGAATATTCTGAAATTAGATTATGTTTTTCCCGATATCTATATGTAGTTCTAGCATAACGCCCAGGACCGAAAGCTTCGTCTAGAAGTTTTTCAATATTTTTAAGATCCTTATCATGAGCTAATCTGATATTTTTCATAATAAATAATAAGTGTATAAAAATAAATTTAAATCAGTATGATTTTATATTTAAAATTTACTATTTGGGAGAGTTTTTATGAAAACAGTTGATGTTAATGAGTTAGAAAACATTAAAGGACAAGATCTGGGTCATTCTGACTGGATGGCAATTGAACAAGATAGAATAAATCAATTTGCAGATGCAACCGGAGATCATCAATGGATTCATTTAGATGCTGAAAAAGCGGCAAAGGAGTTGCCTACAAAATCTACAATTGCTCATGGCTTTCTTAGCCTGTCATTAATAGTACCTTTAGCAGCACAAGTATGGTCTATTACAGGAGCAAAAATGATGATCAATTACGGTCTTAATAAAGTGAGGTTCATCAATATGGTGCCCGTAGGTTCAAAGGTTCGACTAGGAGTCAAAATATCTGAAGTAAACAAGCTTGATAATGGTGGAACACAAGTTATTTCAGAAGCAACGCTTGAGATTGATGGTCAGGATAAGCCTGCTTATGTAGCTGAGTCAATTATGGTTGCGTTTCCTTAGAGGTAAATTAAGTGCCTGATAAGTCTTATCCAGACACAGATGCGTATGGATCTCTCAGCAACAAAAAAGAGGTAAAAGTTTTATCTTGGAACATCTGGTGGAAATTTGAAGATTACTTAAATCGTCAATCATTAATATTTAATGAACTTACAAAAGCTAAGCCCGATATATTATGTCTCCAAGAGGTATGGGAAGACAAAGATGGCAGCCAAGCTAAGAAAATTGCAGATTTATTTGGGTATGATTATTGCTATGCAAAATCATTTGACTTTGATGAAGTATCATTTGGAAATGCTATAATTTCAAAATATCCAATAAATAATTATTCATCTTATCTTATACCCACAGAAAAAGAATTTAATGAAAATCGTACTCTGCTTCATGCAGAAATTATGTATGAAAATAATAAGATGAATATATTTTGCACACATCTAAATTATAAATACGATCAAAGCGATATTCGTAAAAAACAAGTTACATATATTCTAGAATATATGAGCAAATTAGATAAAACAGAATTCCCAAGCATTTTATGTGGTGATTTTAATGCTGATCCTAATAGTGACGAAATAAGATTGCTTTTAGGTCTTTCTTCACCAATTAATAGAACTGTTTTAAGAGACTCTTGGCAATTAGTTAATCCAGATGATCACGGTTATACTTGGTCGAATGAAAATAATTTTGCCAGAAAAACTTTAGAACCCGATAGAAGAATTGATTATATATTTGTTGGTGCACCGGGCAAAAATGGACTCGGCCATCCTTTAGAGTCATGCCTAATAGGCAACATAGAAAAAGATGGACTGTATCCAAGTGATCATTTTGGTATAATGACTCGTTTTGAGGGGTAGCTATGAATATTTTATTAATAATTTTTTTAGGCGGAGGAACTGGAGCTACCTTAAGATATTTAATTTCTGAACTAGTTAATAAATTAATTCCAACAAGCATTGGTTATGGCACTATCAGTGTAAACCTAATTGGTGCATTTTTGATGGGGGCATTATTCTACTTCATCTCCTCAAAGCTTTTAATCAATGAACAAGTAAAAATCTTCCTTACTATTGGTTTCCTTGGTGGGTTTACAACGTTCTCTAGCTTTAATTTAGATTTTTATAATTTAATCGAAGCATCCAATTACCTTCAGGCAATTATTTACTTATCGATATCAGTAATTGGCTCAATAATTCTATTTTTTGTTGGCTTGAATTTAGTAAAATTTTTATTTTAATTTTTTTTACGCTTTTCTAGCATGTAATCCGCCAAACCCTGGTAACCTTTTTGAATCATCATTCTTACAGATGCCGAATTCATATTATCATTTAGTGGAGGAATATTGTGAGCTTTAACTGTTGTATTCATATATTGAGCAGCACTACAAATAGCAATTACTTCGGAGATAACATTTTCTGGAAATCCATTTGATAAAATTTCATCTACATCATTTTGACTAATAGAAGATAAATCCTCATTTACTTTATATGAGAATTTTAAGATTGATTTATATTCCTCTTCTATGGTTGACATTGAAATATCTTCAAGAGGCGATGAAGTTTTTATTTGATCAATTAACTCTTTTGCAATTTCGGCATGAATATTTTTACAGTATGCACATCCGTTTAGACTTGAAATATAAGCAAATATCATTTCCTTAATGTGAATTGGTAATATTGTTTCATTATATAAAAGTTTTTCTAAAAACATTACATAATGAGATTGATAATCCCAGTTATCCAAAAAAACATTATAGACAGATTTATATTTATCTAAAAAATTGCTCATATTTAATCATTTGGCTGGGGCGGAAGGATTCGAACCTTCGAAATGCCGCTACCAAAAAGCGGTGCCTTACCACTTGGCTACGCCCCAACTAGTTGCATAATTACATTTAGTTTAACATCTTTAGAATGCAAGAATTATATTATTTTAGATTGATAAACCCACCAATCTGGATAATGCCTTTTTAGAGTATTTGTCGCCTCTTGAGCTAAATCTTTTTCATCAAAAACAGCAAAACAACAAGATCCGCTTCCTGTCATTCTTGAATATAATGAACCTTTCATCGATGTAAGCCTATCAATAATGTATTTTATATCTGGGCAAAGTCCGATAGCTGCCGCTTGCAATGAATTAGATGATAACTGCATAATTTCATCAAAGTCATAATTTTCTTTATCAAATGCTATCTGGTTTTCATTGTCAAACTGACTATTGTTTTTGTAAACTTTCTCAGTTGATAAAATAAAATTTGGATAAACTAATACTAGATAAAATTCTTTAAAAGTATTTATCCTACGAAGCACATTTCCTTTTCCTATGATTATTGCTGGAGCTGTATCAAAAAAAAACTCGATATCAGACCCTAATTCTCTAGCAATATTTATAGCCTCATTATATTTGATTATCTTTTTGGAACATAGAGAATTCAATATTACAGCTATGTTACTTGAACCTCCTCCTAGTCCAGCACCTACAGGAATATTTTTTCTAATATTAATAGAATACTTACCTGATTTTATAAAATTTTTTTTAATCAAAAAATCAAATAATATTTGAATATTATTTTGATTTATTTCATTAGAAAATTCACCTGAAAAATTTATGTCTAAAGATTCAGAATCTTTAATTATTATTTCATCATGCAGATCAATAAGTGTAAGGATAGATTTTATATTATGAAAGCCATCATTATCTTTAGATAAGACATCCAGAAAAAGATTTATCTTTGCGGGTGATTTCAGAAGTTCCATTTATTAGAGTCCAAGAATAAGTTTTTTCCGTATTCTCTTAGAGACAATTTTATCTTCATTAATATCAAGAGCTTTTTGCCATTGATATCTAGCTTGAGAAAATTTTCCTACTTTCCATAAAACATCTCCAAAATGATCATTGATCGTCGGATCACTTGGATCAATCAAGATTGCATATTCAAATAATTGTAATGACTCATTAAATTTACCAACTTTAAAATAATACCATGCCATACTATCCAAAATGTATGCATCATCAGGCTTTTGTTTTAGCGCTTCTTCAAGCATCTTTCTGGCATCTTCAAATTTTGGAATGATATCCAAATCTAAATATGTATATCCTAAATAATTAAGTACATCAGGCTGAAAACTTGAATAATTTAATGCTTTTAAAAGATATTCCTCAGCTTTTTTCCAATCTTTTTTCCTTTCATATGATATTCCAATTTTATAATATGCATCCCATAAGTTAAAACCGGGGTCATTTTTCTTTTTTTCAATAGCTGTCATATACGTATCTATCGCCGCATCCCACTGAGACTCATATCTATGTAAGTTTCCTAGGGTTATAAGTCCTTGAAAACTATTTTTTAGTAAATCATTATTCATCAGATAGTTTTTAGCTTTTTGATTATCGCCACTCATAGAATAAATATTAACAATTTTTAATGCTGTTATTTCAGAAAGATAGTTATCTGCTGGAATGCTCTTAAATATTTTAATAGCAGTTTTATAATCAGATAATGAAATAAAAGTATCTGCTAATACAAACTTATTTTCTATAAAGTGATCTGAAATTGCTGAAGCTAAATTGATAACAAAAAACTTTTGATTATCATTTATGTCTCTCAATAATTCATAAGTATTAAATAAAGCTACTGATATACCATCTATTTCACTACTGATTATTCTTTGAGGCTTAAATTTTGTAAGCCTTTTTATAAAATCTTGATCATACCCTGATAAGTATTTCTCAATTATTTGCTTTTTCTTTTCTATTTTATTATTTCTATCAAGAAAACTTAAATAGAGATTAATTATATATATTTCACTATTAAGAACCAATGATTGATCAAAATATACTTCCGCTAATTCTACCTCGTTAGCTAAATCATAAATTAGTGCCTTATGAAAAATTGTTATGAATTGATAATCATTAGAATTTATTGAATCAATCAACTCTATACTTTTGTTAAAATTCTTCTTATTAGCCCAGCTCCAAGCATCTAGAATTCTAGCAAAATTTATCTGAGTAACATTTTTTAGGTAGAAGTTATTAAAATTATTTGATGCTTCACCAATATTTCCTTTTGAGATGTTATAAATTCCTTTTACTAATTGAGCTTGAAATTCGATATTATTTCTACATCTTTGATAAAGACTTGTAACACATTTCAATTGTAATATTTTTTCAGCATATTTATTAGCTGAGGATAAATTGCCCTTCATTGTTTCAATGAAAATTAATTTTTCAAGAATCTCTTGTTTATATGGATTAATGCTATGAACTTTTTTTAGATATTCATAAGAAGTATCATAATCACTTATATTGATTGAAATATTAGCAATTAAATACTCACCAGAATTAGAACTATTGCCAGCCGAAAAAAAAGCGGTGCTTTGATTTATAGATATTAAAAAAAATATAATAGAGATATAGATAGCTTTTTTATGCACTAATATACATCATTACATATTTGAATATTTTGGGCCACCACTTCCTTCAGGTGTTATCCAATTTATGTTTTGAGATGGTTCCTTGATATCACAAGTCTTACAGTGAATACAGTTTTGACTATTAATAACAAATTTAGGATTACTACCATCATCATCTTTATGAACTTCATAAACACCAGCAGGGCAGTAACGTTGAGCAGGTTCGTCAAATTTTTCTAATGTGTAATCTATAGGTAAATTCTTATCTTCCAATTCTAAATGAACTGGTTGATTTTCTGCATGATACGTACCTGTTAAGAACACAGAACTGGCTCTATCAAAAGTAATCTTTCCATCAGGTTTAGGGTACTCAATTTTTTTACACCTGTTTGCAGGCATTAGAGTCTCATGATCAGCGTGCGCATGATTTAATGTAAATGGCAGCTTTCCCCTAAAGATTATTTGATCTATACCTGTAAGAATAGTTCCAATGAGAAGGCCAAATTTAGTAATAAATGGTTTTACATTTCGAGCGGCATGAAGCTCTTTGTATGCCCAACTATTAGTAAATTTATTTTCAAAGTTATCCAAAGAACTTAAGTTATCTCTAAAATATTCATGAATTGCTTCTGCGCCAATAATACCACTTTTCATTGCTGTATGTGATCCTTTAATTTTAGGCATGTTTAAAGTACCTGCGTCACACCCGATTAATAAAGCTCCTGGCATAATCATTTTTGGAAGACTTTGAATACCTCCTTCAATTAAAGCTCTGGCACCATAAGAAATTCGCTTGCCACCTTCGATCATTTTTTTAATACTTGGATGTGTTTTGAATCTTTGAAACTCTTCAAAAGGAGATAAATATGGATTTTTATAATCTAAGCCAACTACATATCCCATATAGATTTGATTATTAGAGGCATGATAAACAAAACTTCCCCCATAGGTATTGTTGTCTAAAGGCCAGCCTGCAGAATGAAGAATAAGTCCTTCGTCATGACTTTCATCTGAAACTTCCCATATTTCTTTAAGACCGATTCCATATTGTTGTGGATCAGACTCTTTATCCAATTCGTACTTCTTAATCAATTGTTTTCCTAAATGACCTCTACAACCCTCAGCAAATACAGTTACTTTAGCATGTAACTCGATACCTGGTTCATAAGTATCTTTTTTTTCACCATTAATATCAATGCCCATATCATTTGTTGCAACGCCTTTAACAGAATCATCATCATTAAATAAAATTTCTGAAGCAGCAAAACCAGGGTAGATCTCAACACCAAGATTTTCTGCTGTTTGACCTAGCCACCGGCAGAGATTTGCCAAGCTTATAATATAATTTCCTTTGTTGTGCTGAACAGGGGGTAATAGCCAAGCAGGCCAACTGAAACTAATTTTATCGGATAATAAAAAAAGGAATTTTTCTTTAACCACTTTAGTTTTAATCGGACAACCATCCATATTCTTCCAATCAGGAAGAAGCTCATCAAGAGCTTTGGTTTCAAATACATTGCCACTGAGTATATGGCCTCCAACTTCTGATGCTTTTTCAACTATACATACATTTAATTCGGGATTGAGTTGTTTTAGCTTGATTGCGTTTGCCAGGCCAGCTGGTCCAGCACCAACAATAACAACATCATATTCCATCGATTCACGTTGAATATTGATATCCATATTTCATTAAATCCTAAATTACCCCTATATATTTAGTTTATTGATATTATAATTCAAACACTATTTAAACAGGCTTATGAACAAAACATCTATTAAAAATACGTTAAACTTACTAAATTTGTACAAAGAAAGTGGAGTTGATGAGCTAATATCCTCAAGACCAAAGAACCGAACTGTCAGAAAAAAGGATCATGTATCGAAAAAAATGCAAAAATCAGATGAAATGAATTCAGCAAAAGTTTCAGAAGAAATAAACCTTGAAGGAATTAATACACTTGAAGAATTAAAAAATAAAATGTCAACTTTTCAGGGATGCCAATTATATAAAAGTGCGACCAATATGGTTTTTTCAGATGGAAATCCAAAGTCAAAAATTATGCTTATCGGTGAAGCGCCGGGTCATGATGAGGATCTTCAGGCTAAGCCATTTGTGGGAAGAAGTGGCAAATTGCTTGATAAGATGCTAGAGGCTATAGATCTTAATCGTGAAAAAGTTTATATCGCAAATATAATACCTTGGAGACCTCCAGCAAATAGAAGGCCTACTGAGGATGAAATTAATAGCTGCCTTCCGTTCATACTTAAACATATTGAAATTATAAAGCCTTCTGCACTAATGCTTCTTGGTAGCACAGCTACATTTGCTATTTTAAGAAATAAAGAAGGTATATCTAAAATAAGAGGTAAATGGGTTGACTTAAAAATTAATCAAATGACTATTCCTACAATGCCAACATTCCACCCAGCATTTCTTTTAAGACAACCGGGTCAAAAAAAACATGTGTGGACTGATTTACAAAGCTTAAGGGATAAAATTAAACAAAAGTGAGTCTTAACTTACCATTAATTGATTTTGATAATAATTTTAATCACCCGATAGCTGGGGTTGATGAGGTAGGAAGAGGAACATTAGCGGGCCCAGTAGTAGCAGCGGCAGTTATACTTGATTATAAAAATATACCTAACGGCATTCAAGACTCCAAAAAAATTTCAAAAAAAAATAGAGAGTTAATAAGTAAACATATTTTAGAAACATCTATTGTTTCAATTGAATATGCGACTTCTGATGAGATAGATACTATTAACATTCTTAAGGCTTCTTTGCTGGCTATGAAAAGAGCAGTTGAAGGATTAAAAAAAAAACCAAATATCGTTCTGATTGATGGGAACTATATTCCTGATATAGATATTAATGCAAAACCAATTATAAAAGGTGACAACAAGTCATTATCGATCGCTGCAGCATCAATAGTTGCAAAAGTTTATAGGGATAATTTAATGACCGAATATTCAAAAAAGTATCCTGGATATCTGTGGGAAAAAAACTCTGGGTATGGAACAAAAGAACATTTAGAGGCCATCAAAAGATTAGGGGTAACCCCAATACATCGCACTTCTTTCAAGCCAATACACAACATATTGAATTAAGTAAATCATGTAACTTATTGATTCTAAATAAGTATTGACCAGGAATCTGTTTTGAATCATATTTTAGGTATGAAATCGGTCGAACAAAAAACTTTTCTACCTATAAATAAAATTATTTGTGGCGAAACAATTGAAGAGTTAAAAAAAATTCCTGCAGACTCTGTTGATTTAATCTTTGCTGACCCCCCTTACAATCTACAATTAGAAGGAGAATTACAAAGGCCTGATAACTCTACCGTGGCTGCTGTTAATGATGACTGGGACCAATTTTCAAGTTTCGCGACATATGACAAATTTTGTGAAAAATGGCTTTCAGAATTAAAAAGAATAGTTAAACCATCTGGTTCAATATGGGTGATAGGCTCTTATCACAATATATTTCGCATTGGTTATATAATGCAGAATTTAGGTTTTTGGATTTTAAATGATGTAATTTGGCAAAAAGCTAACCCTATGCCAAACTTTCGAGGTAAAAGATTCACTAACGCGCATGAAACTCTGATTTGGGCGTCTAAGGATAAGAACTCAAAAAAATATACATTTAATTATGAAGCAATGAAGTCAATAAATGACAACACACAGATGAGATCAGACTGGTTTCTTCCCATCTGTAACGGTAACGAAAGATTAAAAGATGACAATGGAAAGAAGGTTCACCCTACTCAAAAACCTGAGTCACTTCTTCATAGAATTATTATTTCATCAAGCAATGTCGGTGATGTTGTTTTGGATCCTTTTTTTGGGACAGGAACAACAGGAGCAGTAGCAAAGAGATTATGTAGAAACTATATTGGAATTGAGAGAGAAAAAGAATATATAAAAAATGCAAAATCACGAATTTCAAAAGTTTCTCCCTATGAAAACGAAGCATTAGAAATAACAGCTTCAAAAAAAACTGAGCCCCGTATTCCATTTGGATGGCTTGTTGAGCGAAAACTTCTAGAACCGGGCACTACGCTGTTTGATCAGTCCAAAAAGTTTAAGGCAAAAGTAAGAGCAGATGGATCAATTGTTAGCTCAAATAATAAAGGTTCAATTCATCAAATAGGAGCTGAAGTTCAGGATGCATCAGCGTGTAACGGCTGGACTTTCTGGCATTTTGATGTTGAAGGAGAGCTAAAGCCAATCGATCTATTAAGACAAAAACTAAGATCAGAGTTAAATTAAATTATAGTTCTTTAAAATATTTCGACAAATTAAAGTTGTAGGATATTTATTAATTTTTTTTAGTGAAACCCATTTATACAAATCATTATTTAATTTTCTTTCCTTTGCTTTAATTTTACTAAAATAAACTCTTGTTCTTAAATCAATGTGACTAAAAATATGATTATAAAGCTCTTTAGACTTTTCATATTCAAGATCTAACTGAGGAAAAGGCCTGAAAACTTCTCCAATTTCTTTAGCTTTCCATCCTGTGGAAGGCAGGTCCCATTGATTTTGAAGTATCTTTGACTCTCTTTTCTTAAGAAGAATGTTTTCATTATTATCTAAAATTAGAGTAGATGAACAATAAAGCTTCTTTTTTTTATTCCGCTTCTTTGCTTCTGGGACTTGATCTTGAATGTTTAATTTATAAGATACACATTCTTTCACTACAGGACATTGGCTACATAGTGGAGACTTTGGTTTACAAACAAGTGCTCCCAATTCCATCATACCTTGAGAATAGTATTCGTTGTTCTTTCTAACGCTTAATGTATTTGCTGCCTCTTCAATAATATTTTTATTGTCCTCTAGTGTCCCTTGAAAACCAAAGTACCTAGAAATTACCCTTTTAATGTTTCCATCGATTACAACTGCAGGCTTATTAAAAGCTATTGCGAGAATAGCAGCTGAAGCATAGCTACCAATTCCAGGAAGCTTGATTAATTCGTCTTGATTTGCAGGAATAACACCATCAAAATTTTCGTTAATAATAACTGCTGTTTTTAATAAATTTCTTGCTCTTGAGTAGTACCCTAGGCCTTGCCAATGAAGTAATAACTCTTCTTCTGATGCTTGAGATAAAGATTTTAAATCATGCCATTTTTTAATGAATTTGTTAAAGAAAGGGATGACAGTCTTGACGACAGTTTGTTGGAGCATGAACTCACTAACCATTACTCTGTAAGGATAGTTAGATTTATCGCTTTTATCTCTCCAAGGAAGAGTTCTTTTATTGTTTTTAAACCATGAAATTACATTATTTTGAAAAACTACTTTTGAATTTATTGCTTCGTGATAGGATTTATGCATAAAGTTTTTTCCAAATGAATAACAAAAAATATAATGGTTTAAGATCAGTATCAAATTTTTTTCCAAAAGAAGTAAAGAATCTACTCCGTAAGAGGGGGTTTTTCGAGTTAGAATTACTCAAAAATTGGATCAATATTGTGGATAAGAAGTACATAAATACTTCCCTGCCAATTAAACTTAAATCAGGAAAGAGTAATAATGGTGCAAATCTTGTTGTCAAAGTTGACCCAAGCAATGCCTTTGGTTTTGAACATGATAAAGATAGAATAAAGCGAAAAATAAACTCTTATTTTGGATACAATGCAGTTGAAAAAATAACAATCATACAGGATCGATTTGCTACAAATAATATAGAAAACAATAATAACAATAAGTTAGATAAATTACCTAAGAAACAAAGTAAAATATTTAATCAATTAGAAGATCACCCAAGATTAAAAGAAGCTTTTGAAAAAATATCAAAAAAAATTTCTAAGATCTAATTTTCAACAAAGTTAGAAGATATACATTTACAGCATTAAAAAACTGCTATAAAACGCAAAAAAATTGATTATAATCAATATATTGTGTTAACTTATTTTAATTTAGTACTAAATATGGGCTTCATAAAGAATTCACTCAAATCAAGCTTTATAGTCATATGTTCTCTATTTTTTTTATTTTCTTTAGAAAATGCTTATGCAAAAAAAGAGTTGAGAGGGTTTGAGATTGGAAGTCCCGATGCTCCTATTACTATTATTGAGTATCGGTCACTTACTTGTAGTTACTGTGCAGATTTTAAAAATAATGTTTTTCCCGAATTGAATGAAAAGTATATTCAAACTGGTAAGGTTAAATTTGAATTTAGACCTTTTGTTTTAAATGCTGTTGATCTGAACGCATTTAAATTACTTCTTTCAATTGAGGAAAAAGATTTCTTATCACTCGATAAAATGCTCTTTCGAGATCAAAATAAATGGCTAGTAACAAAAGACTCTAATAAAATTTTAGAAAATAGTACAAATGCTCTTAAGAAATATGCTCTTCTATATGGACTTTCTGAAGAAAAGTTTAACGATATCCTCAATGATAAAGAATTAGAAGAATGGATATTATCTATGAGAGTGGATGGTACTAAAAAATTTAACATACAAGCTACTCCATCATTTGTTATCAATGGTGAAGTTCATTCAGGAAATATGCCATTCTCAAAATTTGAAAAACTTTTGAATTAACTTATGAGATTTAAAAAAATAAAAATTTTAGGATTTAAAAGTTTTGTAGATCAAACTGATATTGACATTGAAGAGGGTCTAACTGGTATTGTGGGTCCTAACGGATGTGGTAAGTCAAATGTAGTTGAGTCCCTAAGATGGTGTATGGGTGAAACATCGCCGAAAAGTATGAGGAGCTCTGGAATGGAAGATGTTATTTTTTCTGGCACCGCAGATAGACCTGCTAGAAATAATGCTGAAGTAACCATCTTTCTAGACAATAAAGATAGAAATGCACCAGCTGAATTTAATAACGATGAAGAAATTCAGATTAGAAGAAAAATAGAAATTGAAAGAGGATCAGAGTACCGAATAAATGGAAAAGAAGTTAGAGCAAGAGATGTTCAACGACTTTTTGCAGATCTCTCAACAGGCGCTCATTCACCTTCACTAATTAGTCAGGGTAGAGTTGGTGCCTTAATCAATGCCAAACCAATTGATCGAAGAGCAGTACTAGAAGAAGCGGCTGGAATTTCTGGATTGCATTCGCGAAGACATGAGGCAGAGCTTAAGTTAAAAGGTGCTGAAAGTAATCTGCAGAGACTAAAAGATATTATGAGGCAGTTAAATACTCAAATTAATAATCTTCAGAAACAAGCTAAGCAAGCTGAAGCCTATAAATCAATTTCAGAAGAAATTACTCGCCTGGAAGGCATAGTTACATATTTAAAATGGTACAACCTAAAAGAGTCATTTGAAAAATCCGATACTGACTTAAGATCAAGTGAACAACTAATCCAAAAATATACTCTTGAAGTAAGCCAAGCAACCAATGATCAAGCCAAGGCTAACGAAAAGATCCAGCCATTAAGAGAAAAGGAAATAGAAGCTGCTGCAAAATTAAATAGAATTAACCTTGAAAGAGAAAGTCTGGATAAAGAGGAAGAAAGAATTAAGGAACTAAAAAAATCACTTGAACAAACTATTCAGCAAAACATAGGGGACTATGAAAGAGAACAATATCAATTAGAGAATGCACTAAAAGATTTGGATGCTCTTAATGTTAAAAAGGGTGATTTAACTGCAGAAATCAGTATAGATGACTTGAATAATGAACAGATAAATAGTTTAAAAGAAGAAAAAAAACAGCTTGAAGATCAAATAGACGAACTAGAAGAAAACATTGAAAAATACAATTCTATTAAACAATCTAAAAGAGATGAGTGGCAAAAGGCCCTCATAAGTGAAGAAAATCTAAAATCAAGAGAATCAACCTTAAAAGAAGTGGAAGGTTACGATGATCCTAACAAATGGACTCAAATCTTTTCACAAAAATTTTACAGAAACCTATCAGAAATATCAGAAAAGGTTATCAAGGCAGAAGAGCTTTCAGCTGACTCTCGAAAATCTTATGATAAGGCAAGTAACGATGCTAAAGATGCTGTGACTATGTCAATGCAACTAAGAGAGGATCTTAGACAAAAAGATGTTGAAGAAAAACATAGTGATTGGAATTATGAGTACCAAAGACTTAGTAAAAATATTCAATCTTCAAAAAATCAAATAAATGAATTAAAGCAAAGACGCTTAAAATCAGAAGAAGAATTAAAAAAAATTACAAACAGGCCTGAAGAAATTGCTCAAAAGAGAGGTCAACTTATTGAAACTAAGGGCTTTGCTGAAACTGAAAGACAATATGCTGCCGATAGATTGGCAGAAGCTGATAATGAATTAAAAAAATATGAAAACAAACTTAGAAAAGCTCAAAATGACCTTGCTAACGTAAGGGAGTCAAAAGGAAGAACCGAAGCGACAAAAGAGTTGGCTGAGAGCAGACTTTCTGAATTAGAGTCTGAGTCAATTGAAAAATACAATTGTAAGCCGGACTCAATAATAACGAAATTATCAATTGCAGAAGATTTAGAAACTTTGCAGAATAACTTTGATCGCAATGAGACAAGACTTGAAAGATTAAAACAACAAAGAGATACTCTCGGAGTTGTTAACTTAAGAGCCGATCTAGAAACAAAGGAGATTGAGCAGGAATTAGAAAAAATGAATAGTGAAAAAACAGACCTTGAAACTGCAATAAAAAAAATGAGAGAGTCAATTGAAGAATTAAACAAAGAAGGAAGAGCAAGACTTCTTAAGGCATTTGATGTAGTAAATAATCATTTCAAGGATGTGTTTGTTCAATTATTTAATGGTGGTAAAGCACATTTAGAACTTATTGACTCAGATGATCCTCTCGAAGCTGGATTAGAAATGATGGTCAGTCCCCCTGGTAAAAAATTACAATCAATGTCACTTCTCTCAGGAGGAGAGCAAGCCTTGACTGCAATGTCTCTTATTTTCGCAGTGTTTTTAACAAATCCATCTCCTATATGTGTTCTCGATGAGGTTGATGCTCCACTTGATGATGCAAATGTTGAGCGCTTTTGTAATCTACTTGACGATATAGCCGATAAAACAAATACAAAATTTTTAATTATTACTCACCATGCTCTCACTATGTCCCGAATGGATAGGCTATTTGGTGTTACCATGGCAGAAAGAGGTGTAAGCCAAATAGTTTCTGTTGACCTTAAAAAGGCTGAAGAAATAGGTGCTGTTGCTTGATGCAAGATGATGAGGACAAACTAAGCCAGCTTAATCAAAAAATAGAAGCCGCAAAATCTAAGAATCAGTTAGACAATCATTCTAACATCCCACCATCTCAGCTTGGAAAAGTAATGAAATTAACGGTAGAAATTGTCGCAGCTGTGGGCATTGGGGTTGGTATTGGAATACTATTGGATAACTTTTTTAATACACGCCCTTTATTCATCATTATCTTCTTTTTACTAGGGGGTTGTGCTGGAATTTTAAATGTTTTTAGGGTTGCAAAATCAATGCAAAATCACTAAAAATTACGCGATGGCGTCAGCAAAAGAACCAAATTTAATCGATCCAATACATCAATTTGCAATATCAAAATTAGCAGATATTAAGATTGGCAATATTGATATTTCATTCACAAATTCTTCGCAATTCATGGTGATTACCACAATCGCAATCATGTTTTTATTTATGTTAGGACTTTCTAAACGATCAATCATACCAAATCGATTTCAAATGATATGTGAGCTATCATATAATTTTATAGCTAACCTGCTACGCGCCAATGTAGGTGAACAAGGGAGAGACTATTTTCCATTTGTTTTTACTTTATTCATGTTCATTTTCTTCTGCAATCTAATTGGCTTAATTCCCTACACGTTTACTGTAACAAGTCACATTATTGTGACATTTGCTTTTGCGGGTTTAATTTTCATTGGCGTAACTCTTATTGGATTTGTAAAAAATGGTCTAGGGTACCTGAGAATGTTTTATCCTAAGGGAGTTCCTGTTTATATGGCTCCTATAATCATTCCAATAGAAATAATCTCATATCTAACAAAGCCTGTTAGTCTATCTGTTCGATTAATGGCAAATATGTTGGCGGGACACAGCATAATAAAAATATTTGCTGGATTTATCGTGATGATGGGATTCTTTGGAATAATACCTCTTGCAGGTCTCGTTGCAATTTATGCATTGGAAGTATTTATTGCTTTTTTACAGGCATATATTTTCACAATTTTAACATGTATTTATCTTAATGATGCATTGCATCCGCATCATTAATTTGAATTTTAAGAATAACAAACGAAAGGAATAAAAATGGAAGTAGAAGCAGCAAAATTAATCGGTGCGGGACTGGCAACTATTGGTGTAGCTGGACCTGGTGTAGGTTTAGGAACTGTATTTGGAGCATATATTTCAGGTATATTTAGAAATCCTTCAGTACAGCAACAAGCTTTTGGTCAAGTTCTTCTAGGATTTGCTCTAGTTGAGGCTATTGCACTATTCGCATTAGTTATCGCATTCTTGATTCTCTTTGGGTAATTAAGAGTACGTTTACACTATGACTTTTTTCTGGAAAATAGTTTTTCTCGTCTCCATTATTCTGTGGCCACAGATTGGTTTCACAGAAGGAGATGGCCTTCCTCAAATGGATATTACAACATTTCCATCTCAATTGTTTTGGCTAATAATCACTTTTGGAATTCTCTATTTATTTATGTGGAGGACGGCTATTCCAAAGCTCAGAAATACAATAGAAGAAAGGCAAGATAAAATCCTTCTTGATATTAATGAGGCAGAAAAACTGAAGTCAGAGGCTGAAGAAACTCTTAGAGAATATGAAGAAAAAATTCAATCTGCTTCTAAAGAAGCTGGTGAGATTATTAATCAAGCGAAAATAAAAGCTGATGAAATGATAGATAACATTAAAAAAAAACAAGATCTTAAACTTTCACAAATGCTAAGTGAATCAAAAGATCGAATTATTAAACAGTACGAGGATTCAAAAGATCAAATTGAAAATGCAAAAATTGAGTCTATAAAACTCATAAGTGCTAAATTTCTTACTGAGTCACTCGATGATGAAGATATACGGAAAGAGATAAATTAGGAAAATATGGATTTTTTTTACCAACCAGCATCATGGGTCTTTATCGCATTCATTATTTTTATTTCAATCGCTATCTATCTTAAAGTACCAAATATGGTTACTAAATTATTAGATGAGCAAATTAGTAAAATTAAGAATGACTTAGATGATGCAAGAAAACTTAAGGAAGACGCTAATTCACTATTAGCCGAATATGAAAGAAAAATAGAGTCTGCTAACAAAGAAGCCGAAAATATTATTAATCAAGCTAAGAACAATGCAAAATCATATGAAGAAAATTCTAATAAGAAAGTTGAAGAATTTATTTTAAGAAGTGAAAAGCAATCAATTGAAAAAATTCAACAGGCACAGAAAAGTGCTATTAAAAAAATAAATGAAGAAATTGTGAACAAATCTGTAGAAGTGGCAGAAAAAATAATTTCAAAAAATATGAATGATCAGAATAATAATAAATTGTTTGAGAGTTCAATTAATCAAATTAAAAAACTTCAAGATTAAAGCACCTTTTTTTGATCATTTAACAAAATTATTTTATCTTTACTAATCTAAGCTATAAATACCATATGGCTGTATATACAAATATTTCACTGATTGAATTAAATGAATTCTTAGATCTTTATTCTATTGGTAAAGCTGATGACCTAGTTGGAATAAAATCTGGAATAGAGAATACTAACTATTTAGTTAAAATAAATAATCAAAAATATATTTTAACTATATTTGAAAAACGAACTCATCAGGATGACTTACCTTTCTTTTTTGATCTTATGAATCATTTGAATGATAGTGGGATAAAATGCCCTCAAGCAATTAAAACTAAGGATAATGAATATTACAAACTGCTAAAGGGAAAACCAGCCTCTCTTACATCTTATGTTGATGGGGAAATACTCAATCGAATTGAACCTAACCATTGTTCTGAATTAGGAAAATCTATGGCATTGTTTCATAATGCTTCAAGTGTCCTTAACATGAGCAGGAAAAATCAAATGGGCTTTGAAAATTTTGCAGTTTTAATCAAAAAATTGGAGGAGAAAATATCAGAGTCGAATGATGTTCCTATTGAATTAATCAAAAATGAATACCATTTCTTAAATCAAAACATATCCTTTAATTTACCAAGTGGCATTATTCATGCAGACTTATTTCCAGATAATGTTTTTTTTATAAATAATTCATTGTCGGGTATTATCGATTTTTATTTTTCTTGCAATGATTATTATGCATATGAAATAGCTATATGTATAAATGCTTGGTGTTTTGAAGAAAAAAGTAATGAGTTTAATATCTCAAAAGCCAAGAAATTACTTTCAAGCTATAATGGTGTGAGGAAATTAACTATAAGTGAAATAAATAGCTTGCCTTTATTGTGTAGAGCTGCAGCATTGAGATTTTTGCTAACAAGGTTAATAGACTTCTATCAAGAGACAAGCAGTTCTCTTCTTGTGAAAAAAGATCCAACGGAGTATCTCAAGAAGCTTAAATTTCATCAATCAATTTCTCATGCAAGAGAATATGGATTATGAAAATTAAAATTTATACAGATGGAGCTTGTTCTGGGAATCCTGGTAAAGGTGGATGGGGAGCATTAATCCAAGAAAACGATAATGAAAAAAAATTAAGTGGAAGTGAATTGAATACTACCAATAATAGAATGGAATTGACCGCAGTTATCAAAGCGCTTGAACATTATGATGAAGCTAGAGAAATAGAAGTTTTTACTGACTCCAAATATGTCATGCAAGGAATAACTGAATGGATCAAAAATTGGAAAAATAATCATTGGAAAACATCTCAAAAAAAAGATGTAAAAAATAAAGACCTTTGGGTCTTGCTAGACACTGTTTCAGCGAAGCATGATGTTAAATGGAGCTGGGTAAAAGGTCATGCTGGAGACTATGGAAATGAAATAGCCGACAAACTTGCAACTCAAGCAATATTAGAAAGTTAAATGCTATCAATCATATTTAGGGCACCACTTAGTAATGCTTGCCCTGATTCTTGCTCAATAAAAAGCTCTCTAATGACTGAATCGACTAGATACATAGAGAACCTTTGTGTTTTGATAGAAGTCCCAAACGGATCACTATAATCAGTACCCAATGCTTTTGAAAATTCTGCTTTTGAGTCAGATAACATTATTACTTTTTCTGCAGCCCCTAAACTTTGAATCCAAGCAGAATTCACAAAGATATCATTTGTACTAAAACATATTATCTCATCAACACCTTTTGATTTTAAGGCATCATAATTTTCTAAATATCCTGGCAAATGATTTCTATGACATGTAGGAGTAAATGCTCCTGGCAAACCAATTAAAACTATTTTTTTTCCCTTACAATACTCCCTTAAAGAAAAACCTTGTGGTCCATCTTTTTCAGTCATTACTACAAGATTTTCTTCAGGAATCTGATCGCCTACTTTTATACTCATAACTAAAACTTTCTACTCATTTAAAACATATGCTATTTAAAGATAATGATATGTAAAGATAATTAATCTTCACTCTCAAGACAGGAAAAAATTAGATGGTCTTGCCACTTACCATTGATCTTGAGATATTTTCTTGCCTTACCCTCAATATGAAAGTTATTTTTATTAAGAACATTCAAAGACGGTTCATTTGACTCTAAGCAAGCTGCCTCAATACGATGCAATCCAAGCTCATTAAAAATAAAATTTTTAATTAACATGATTGATTCTGACATAAATCCAAGCCCAATCCTATTTTTAGATATCCAATATCCAATTGAACAGCTTTGGAGTACTCCGCGTTGTACATTATTGATATTTAATTCACCAATTAGCTCATTGGAATTTTTATCAAAAATTAGAAAAGGATATGCCTCATCATTACTAATTAACTTTTCATAAACTTTAACTCTTCTTAAAAAAGAATTTCTTTCAAGATCGTTAAGAGGCCATGTAGGTTCCCAGGGTTTGAGATGAGACATGTTCTCTCTTCTCGTTTCCGACCATTTTTCCCAGTCTCTATATTCGGGTGATCTTAAATACACTCTATCCCCATCAAGATATTTTGGGATTTTTTTAGAAGGATATGATGATAAGAAAGACATGGTATCAACTACTGGATTCTATTTTAAGCTTAACTTCATCAACACTGTTATTCAAACTATCAAATTTCTCTGTGGCTTCAAATAATTTCTCGTAACCATTTAATAAATTTGTTTTTGACTGAATAGAATCCTCAACTGTATCAAGAAATTTAACTGGATGAGCTGTGCCTAATATAAAATTATTTTCAATTTGTTGGTTTTGTCTTGAAGCATGAATACCAATAGCAGTGTGAGGATCTACCAAATACCCATCAGTTTCATAAGTATCTTTTATAACTTTTTCAACACTTTTCATATCTACTTTTTCTGAAGAAAAATAACTTTGGCAAACTTCAAGGTTTTGAGAAGTAACACTTATATTTCCGTTTATTTTAAAATTATTCATTTTTTCATTTATTTTCGAACTAGAACGATTAAGGGCATCAAATAATAACCTTTCAAAGTTACTTGCTACCTGAATATCCATACTGGGACTCGAAGTTTTAACAACTTCACGTGACATGTATTGACCTGTTTTAAAAAAACGATCTAAAATATCATTTTCATTTGTAGCTACAATTAAACGATTTATATTTAAACCCATTTTTTTGGCAATATATCCTGCATAAACATCACCAAAATTGCCAGTTGGCACTGAGAAATTATATGTACTTTCACAATTATCCTGTCTTAAAGCTGAAAAAAAATAATAAACAACTTGAATCATCACTCTTGCCCAATTTATTGAATTAACTGCTGATATATTATATTTTCCACTAAATTCATTATCAGCTAAAATCTCTTTAACTATATTTTGACAATCATCAAAAGTTCCGTTGATCTCACAAAGATTTATCTTATTACTTTTGACTGTGGACATTTGTCTTCTTTGAAATTCAGAAATTCTATTCTTTGGATATAAACAATAAATATTTAGATTCTTACTTTTATTAACTGCATGTATTGCTGCTGATCCAGTATCACCTGAAGTAGCAACAATTAAATTCATTTGTTTATCTTCCTTGTCGAGAAAATAATCAAAAATAGGAATTAATAATTGCATGGCGAAATCTTTAAATGCTAATGTTGGCCCATTAAATAACTCCACCACTGTTTCACCTCTCGATAATTTTTTAAATGTAACTGGATCAGGTGAAGAAAAATCTTTGTAAGCATTTTTTATAATACTATGGAGATCATCGTCGTTTATTTCAGAACCTATAAATGGTTGAATAATCTTTGCAGTAAGATTTTCATAACTTAAATCAGACCCAAGTTCATTTGTATTAATTTGAGGCCATTCATTTGGAATAAACAAACCACCATCTTGAGCCAGTCCCTTCATTAAGACACTCTGAAATGACCCTACTTTTGATCCCCTTGTACTTATGTATTCCATTTAATTCTAATTATTTGATATACTTGATAAAAATATAAGATTCCAACTACAATAAAAAGCAGGAACCATGTTCCGGCATATTGTAAATGATTATTTGGTATTTGAGTAGGATTAAACTCTATCAGAGTTTGCTCAAAATAATTTTGATCAATTATCTTCAGGATAAAAAAGCTTCCATTTAGTTTATAAAATTTATTCATTTCAGTTGAGCTCAATGTATACCAAATATTTTTAATGTAGTCATTTTCAGGTGAGAACATATTTCTTTCTTTAGATGAAATTAGTATTCCTTTAAGACTAAAGTTTTTATTATAATCTATATCTAGGAAATCTATATTTTCTTTTTGCTCGAATGGTATCCAACCTATATCTACGTAAACAACACTATCATCGATAGTTTTAAAAGCACTAATCACATTATATCCTGATTGACCACTTAAATTAGGTCTAAAAAAAAATGTTTGAGTATTGTCTAGAAACTTACCTTCCACAGATGTATTTCTATACTCAAAATCTTCTAAACTTTCATTATATGGAAAAGTAATATTATCTGCTACTTGTCGACTGCTAATATTATTTAATAATTCATTTTTCCATTCTAGTCGATCAAGTTGCCATAAACCAAGGTTAGGCAAAATAATTAATGCCGATAGGAAAATGAAATGAAAAAGAATATTTCTTATCAATTTAAACTTTAGTAATAGCCCCAGACATATATCGCTGCAAATAAGAATAACCAAACAACATCAACGAAATGCCAATACCAAGCACATGCCTCAAACCCAAAATGGTGATCAGATTTAAAGTGGCCAGCAAGCATCCTTCCTAAGCAAACAACTATGAAAAGTGTTCCTATAAGAACATGTGCTCCGTGAAATCCAGTGGCCATATAAAATGTAGCGCCATATATGTGGCCTGAAAATTCAAATTCTGCATGCATATACTCATATACTTGAAATCCAGTAAAGATTACGCCTAATATAATTGTGAGAATGAGACCTTGAATAACTTCTTTTCTGTGGCCCTCTTGAAGTGCGTGATGTGCCCATGTCAGTGTTGTACCAGACAATAAAAGAATAAGAGTATTTATAAGAGGAATATGCCACGGATCCATCAAGTGAATGTCTGCTGGTGGCCATGCGGAACCAATTTGTTCTGTAGGAAACAATGACGCATTAAAATAAGCCCAGAACCATGCAACAAAGAACATAACCTCTGAAGCAATAAACAAAGTCATTCCATATCTAAGCCCTAACTGAACGACTTCAGAATGATGACCATCATGTTCCCCTTCTTTGATAATGTCACGGAACCACATGTAACCAATATAAATTACGATTCCTAAGCCCAGTATCATTACCCAGGGATTGTCTGACCTAAAATATATAACAGCTCCAAAACACAAAACTAAAGCCCCGATTGACGCCAATAAAGGCCATGGACTAGGATCTACTAAATGATATTGGTGAGAATTTGAATTTTTTGAACTCATGAGACTGGTGTATCAGCATTTTTAAAAAAGGTATAGGATAAAGTAACTTCAGAAAGATTTTTTAAAAATTGATCATCAATTATTTCTGGATCAATATAAAAACTTACTGGCAGCTTTATTTCTTCTCCAGGCTCAAGCATTAAATCATGAAAACAAAAGCATTCGATTTTTGTAAAGTATTGACCAGCTTGTTCTGGCGTTACATTAAAGAGAGCGGTGCCTACTTGCGTTTCATCAGATAAATTTTGAGCCAAATAATTAATAACTTTATTTTCACCAATTTTAATTTTATATACATTTTTTTCAGGCGAAAAATCCCAGTTAAGATTTGTTACATTTGCATCCAACCTAATATTAATATTTTGATTAATTGTATATTCACTTTTTTCCAAACTAACGGCTGGGGTTCCACCAAAACCTGTAATCCTACAAAATAAGTCATAAAGTGGAACTGAGGCATAAGCTAAGCCAAGCATTAAAAATACAACTGTAACCAACATAATAACAATTCGACTATTGCTATATTTTGTTTCTGATGAGTTAAAAATTTTCATACAATTAACCTATTAACGACAATCTATACATAGTATAAAAAAAGAATGCTAGCACAAAGCCCGCGAGAATAAGTGCTGTAATTATATTTTTTCTTTTTATTTTTTTGTTCTGCATATTTACCAAATCGTATTATCTATTAATATTATTGAGAAAATATTGAACAAATAAAATATTGAGAAGAAAAATAAGTTTTGGGCTTTTTTTTCAAATCCTGGTTTATTAATACTCCACTTCAAAGTAATAGATAAATAAACAAATATTGAACTCAAAGCAAAAATAGATATTGAATAAAACATTGAATAATAAAATGATAAAGACATAACTACAGGCATAAGAATTAAAGAGTATGCGATAATCAGATTTACGGTTTTTTTATTTCCTACAACAAGCGGCATCATTGGTATGTTAGCTTTTCGGTAATCATCTGACTTATACAAAGCCAATGCCCAAAAATGAGGCGGAGTCCAAACAAAAATAATTGTAAAAATAAGAAAAATTTCAATCGATAATGAACCAGTAACACCTGCCCAACCAATCATAGGTGGAAGAGCTCCAGCTGCACCACCAATCACAATGTTTTGAGGAGTTCTTTTTTTTAACCAAACCGTATAAACAAAAATATAAAAAAATATTGTTAAAGCTAGTATAGAAGCAGCTAAGATATTAGAAAAAAAATATAATATTCCAACCGATAAAATTGATAAAAACAAACCAAAAATAAGTGCGTGATTTGCTTTGATTTTTCCTAATGGTAACACCCTATCTTTTGTTCTTTCCATTAACTTATCGAGATCTCTTTCATACCACATGTTAAGTGCTCCTGAAGCACCAGAACCAAGAGAAATAGCAAATAAGATCATTAGTACTTCAAGATTAAAAATAAATCCTGGAGCGATCATTATTCCAACTAGAGACGTAAATATTGAGAGAGACATCACTCGAGGCTTAAGGAGAGAGAAGAAGTTTTTAGATATACTTACTATATTAAACTTTGAATGAACATCTTCGCTCATTAATGTGTTTGTTATATTAGACACAAGTATTCCTTTTACTTAATCTGAGGAAGTTCCTCAAATTGGTGAAATGGAGGCGGTGAAGTTAATGTCCATTCAAGAGTTGTAGCTCCCTCCCCCCATGGGTTATCAGCACAGTTTTTTTCCTTCATGAAAGCATTGATAAGCATCACAAAGAAAACGAGTAAGCCGATTGAAGATAAATATGAACCAATAGAGGATACATAATTCCAACCTGCATATGCCTCAGGGTAGTCAACATATCGTCTAGGCATCCCAGCTAATCCGAGAAAGTGTTGTGGGAAGAAAATAATATTAACGCCAATAAAAGTTAACCAAAAATGTAATTTACCTAACCATTCAGAATAGTTTCTCCCAGTCATTTTTCCAAACCAGTAATAGAATGCAGCAAAAATTGCAAAAACTGCACCCATTGATAAAACATAGTGAAAATGAGCAACAACATAATACGTATCATGAAGTGAATGATCTATTCCAGCATTTGCTAAAACAACTCCTGTAACCCCACCAACAGTAAAGAGAAATATAAATCCAATAGCCCACAACATTGGTGTCTTTAATTCAACTGAACCTCCCCACATTGTTGCAATCCAAGAAAAAACTTTAATTCCTGTAGGAACAGCTATAACCATAGTAGCGAATACATAATATGCCTTAACATCAGCACTCATTCCCACAGTGTACATATGGTGCGCCCATACTATAAACCCAAGAAATCCAATTGAAACCATGGCATAAGCCATACCAAGATATCCGAAGACGGGCTTTTTAGAAAAGGTTGAGACTACATGACTAATAATTCCAAAGCCTGGAAGTATAAGTATATAAACTTCTGGGTGGCCAAAGAACCAAAATAAATGCTGAAACAGAACGGGATCACCTCCCATTGAAGGCTCAAAAAAAGCTGTGCCAAAATTTCTATCTGTCAAAAGCATTGTAATTGCTCCAGCTAATACTGGAAGTGATAGTAAAAGTAAGAAAGCAGTTACTAAAATTGACCATACAAAAAGAGGCATCTTATGTAATGTCATGCCAGGCGCTCGCATATTAAATATTGTTGTTATGAAATTAATAGCACCAAGGATTGAAGAGGCTCCGGCAATATGTAGAGAGAAAATTGCTAAATCCACTGCGGGTCCAGGTGCGCCTAGAGAGGCAGACAATGGAGGGTAAATAGTCCACCCACCGCCAACTCCATTACCGCCTGAAGTTCCCTCAACAAAGAGTGAGGCTATAAGTAATATAAATGAAGCAGGTAAAAGCCAAAATGAAATATTATTCATTCTTGGAAACGCCATATCTGGAGCACCTATCATCAAAGGGACGATCCAGTTTCCAAATCCACCAATCATAGCAGGCATTACCATAAAGAAAATCATGATTAAGCCGTGATTAGTAACTAAAACATTATACAAGTTGTGATCTCCACCCAATATACCGTCACCAGGGTGCATCAATTCTATTCTCATAACAACCGACATGACCCCACCAACGACACCTGCAATAATTGCAAAAATTAAGTAAAGAGTTCCAATATCTTTATGATTAGTAGAGTATAGATAACGTCTCCATCCAGTTGGATGATGATCGTGACTATCAATATGATCTGCTGTTATATCTGCCATTAGCTCTCCTTATTACTAATTTTTTGCAACCTTAAAAGTTTGATTAAAGTTTGTTTTACTTGATGCGTATTCTTCTTTAGCAAAGCTTAGCCAATTATCAAATTCATCTTGTGATACGACTTTTACATTTATTGGCATAAAAGCATGTTTTGGACCGCAGAGCTCAGAACACTGTCCATAGTATGTTCCAGTCTTTTCAGCCTTAAACCATGTTTCATTAAGTCTTCCGGGAACCGCATCTTTTTTTACTGCGAAAGCAGGAATAGTCCATGCATGCAATACATCATTTGATGTAATCAATAATTTTACAACTTTATTTACTGGAACGACAATTTGTGTGTCTGTTTCTAACAATCTCAAACTTGGATCGGATAATTCGTCATCTTGAAGCATATTTGCATCAAAAGAAAAGTCGTCGTAATCTGGATATTCATAACTCCAGTACCATTGATTACCAATTGCCTTAATAGTTAAATCAGCTTTTGGAATCGTTTCAGCTGTGTAAAGTATTCTGAACGATGGGATAGCGATAATTATTAAAAGTATTACCGGTATCACAGTCCACAAAACTTCAATTAAGGTATTATGTGTTGTAGTCGAAGCTATTTGATTTCTATTGCTGTTATATCTGTAAGCAATATAGAGAAGTAAAGCCAAAACCAGTATCGATATACCAGTGATTATTGGCATTAAAATATAACTATGAAATGCAATCACATCTGACATTAACTCAGTTGCTGGTTCAGAAAAACCTAACTGCCAGTCCTTAGGTAATGTTTCAGTTGAGCCGGCATTCGATAAAAATGAAATTAGGGCAACAAAAATTAATGATAAATGCTTCATAAATAACTATTATTTAACTTAAATATAACTAAATTGATAAATAACAATATAAATATATATCTTGATTAAGAGAGGAAAATAATCCTTTTTTTAGCGACAGTTTGACGCAATTTTTCCTAGTTTTTTAACTTTTTTAGTATTATTTATAGATACATATAATCAACTATTGAGCAATGGATAACAAATCACAGAGTCAAAATTTAGAAAGTCTTTTTTTTAAAGACTCAGCTCTCGATAATGAGAAGGTTGACAAAATTGTATCAAACTCATTAGCAAATGCAGACGATGGTGAACTCTACTTACAGTTTGAAGAAAGTGAGAATTTTGTTTTTGATGACCAAAGACTTAAAAGTGCTTCATTCGATGTATCAAAAGGTTTTGGCCTGAGAGCTGTTGCAGAAGATACAACTGGCTATGCTCACTCATCAGATATTAATGAAGACGCACTAAAGAAAGCAAGTGAAACTGTAAACTTTGTTACAAAAAAAAATAATAATTCATTCAATCATAATTTTTCAAAGACAAATAAGAAATTATATGAGGATATAAATCCAATCGATTCAACGCAGTTTAACTTAAAAGTGAATACTTTAAAACAAATTGATGAATACGCACGAAAACAAAATCCAAATGTTAAGCAAGTTTCTGCATCTCTAAATGGATCTTGGGAAGTGGTTAGAATTTATAGACCAGGCGGCGTAATGGTTGAAGATATCAGGCCTCTAGTCAGACTTTATGTATCTATCGTTTTAGAAAAAAATGGTAGATTAGAAAATGGTAGTCGAGGATCTGGTGGAAGAGTTGATTATGAAAAATTCTTAAATGCTGATCATTGGCAAAATCAAGTTAACGAAGCTATACAACAGGCTGAAGTAAATTTAGAGTCAGTTGCTACACCAGCGGGAGAGATGGACGTTGTGCTTGGTCCCGGTTATCCTGGTGTTTTACTTCATGAAGCAATTGGACATGGCCTCGAAGGAGATTTTAATAGAAAAAAAACATCTGCCTTTTTCGACTTAATGGGAAAACAAATCGCAGATGAGTCAGTTACAGTTGTTGATGATGGAACAATTGACTCTAGAAGAGGCTCACTAAGCATAGATGATGAAGGCACACCCACGAACTGTACGACATTAATTGAAAATGGAATTCTTACCGGCTACATGCAAGATAGATTAAATTCAAGACTCATGGGTGTCGAGCCAACAGGAAATGGGAGAAGAGAGAGTTATGCTCATACTCCAATGCCTAGAATGACAAATACATACATGATGTCAGGAAAATCTGAGCCTGAGGAAATCATTAAAACTGTTAAGAATGGACTTTATGCTGTTGATTTTGGTGGTGGTCAGGTTGATATCACTAGTGGAAAGTTTGTTTTTACGTGTACTGAAGCATATAAAATTATAGATGGTAAAGTTGATCAACCAGTTAAGGGGGCAACGCTTATTGGAAACGGCCCAGATGTGTTAAAAAGAGTAAAGATGGTTGGAAACGATTCTAAAATGGATACTGGTATTGGAACATGCGGCAAGGATGGTCAAAGTGTGCCTGTGGGCGTTGGTCAACCTACAATGCTTATTAACAATTTAACCGTGGGTGGAACTGCAACTAGCTAACTTACTTGTCTATCTCTACCCTTCCAATAAGGTTCTCGCAGAGTTTTTTTAAGTACTTTACCACTTGCATTTCGAGGCACTTCTGAGATGAAATCAACTGATCTAGGTTTTTTGTAGCTCGCAATTTTTTCCTTACAAAAATCTATAAGCTCAATATCTATGAGAGATGATCCTTCTTTTATAACTACGCAAGCCTTGACAACTTCTCCAAGCTTATCATCAGGGACCCCAATAACAGCAGCATCAACGACTTCGGGGTGAGAAAATAAAACTGCTTCAACTTCAGTTGAATAAATATTTTCACCTCCAGAAACAATCATATCTTTGATACGGTCTTGGATGTAAACATATCCCTCATCATCCATTCGACCTGCATCGCCTGTATGCATCCATCCATCTACCAGAGATTTTTTTGTCTCCTCTTCCTTATTCCAATAGCCTTTCATAATTTGAGGGCCTTTAGCACAAATTTGACCTATCTCTCCTCTCGGTAGTTCATTGCCGTCTTCATCTCTTATTTCAACAGTTGCACCTTTGACTGGTTTTCCACAAGACTTTAAGAGTTCAGGCTTTTCTCTAAGTGCTCGTTCATGATCATCGGTGCTTAGAATACATATAACAGCAACTGTCTCTGTCATTCCAAAACCTTGGCCAAACTTACATCCAAAAACATCCATAGCTCTTTTTAGTGTCTCAGGAGCAATTGGAGATGCGCCGTAGTGAATTTGATCTAATTCATTAAACATATAGTCATCAACATTTGGAACCGTCATAAGACATGCTTGAATCATAGCGGGGACAAGAACAGTATGAGAAATTTTCTCTTTGGACAAAGTTTGAACTACATCTGATGGAATAAAATCTTCGTGTATAACAACAGTTCCACCAACTGCTATACATCCACAAAAATTAATCATTGCTGCCGCATGATACATGGGAGCAACTAGAAGTGTTCGAGGAGGAATTGGAAGTACTAATCGATCAAAATATTGTTCAGTATTTGCGGCTACATTTCTTTGAAGAATTATTGCTCCTTTAGGTAGTCCAGTGGTACCACTAGTATACATTTGATAGACATCATCATCTTCTGCAATATCCTGATTAAGATTTTCAATTCCCGCACCTTCAGTCCAATCATTTAAATCTGTCCAATCAGATAATTTGTTACTGCCACTAATTAAGATATATTTTTTGACATAATGAAGTTTATTTTTAAAACTATCTACTCTAGAAATAAATTCATCACCGCGAACCATAATTAATTTTGATTGCGAGTCATTGATGATGTACTCCCACTCTTGATTTGCTAAACGATAATTCAGTGGAACTGGAACTACGCCCACTTTTGAAGCCGCGTGATACATTATTGCCATTTCATCACAGTTTTTTGCAAGAAATGTAAAGCGATCACCTTTTTTAAGGCCCTCCTTAATAAAGCTATTTGCTATCTGGTTTGCAGTAATATTTGCTTCCTTATAAGTTCTTTTGCTACCTTTAAACTCTGAAAATAATTGATCAGGAGTTGTTTCAGCATATTTTTCTAAATTTTGATGAAGTAACATAATAAATAAAATTTTATCCTTTCAAATTATTACTTTCAACTAGATTTTAACTTTTGAATAAAATTTAATAATGATCAAAAAAAGTGTCTTTAAGTTTTTCATCGGCATATAATTGCATTTGATCATCATAATGTTTCGAATTTCTATCTATCGTTGCACTTCCATATTGATGTATACTTTCTGAAATTTGATCTTTATCTTTGTCCCAGACCACATATATATACAATCCATCACCTGCTACAGCTTTTAGAATTCCATCATCAGATCTTGGCGCATATACAGCCCTTAAAACATCTGGACCGCCCTGTATTGGAATCATCCTATTACCTCGATCAAGGAAGTTGACATTCTTCCAAGGAACACTCAATGAACCAAAGTTTTTATACATTTCGTCGACACAATCACTAAATATCTCTAACGGATTCGGCTGAGGTTCTCTTTTTATTTCAGCTAACCATTCTGGAGATAAAATACAAACTCCAAATGCTGCGTACTCATTTTCGAAATCAGTTCCTAAATCCCATTCTTTTAAAAATTTTTGAGCCTCCTGAAGCTTTTTATTCTCAGAGAAATCAGTATTAAAAATTTTTTCCATAAATGCATACTGTCTTGAGTTATATGAAAATTTATTGTCGTGTTTTATCAAGCTTATTTCTTCATACGTAATATCAGTATCACGGTTGAGTAATTCATAAGATCTGTATGCACGATTTGTTGTTCTAGTTTGAAAGCCAAATGTATCTGAGAAATCATCAGGATTTAAATTATCTTTTTCATCAGTTACAAAAAATGGATTTTGATTTGCGCTAAACAAATATCCTGAGTTAGGATTTTTTATTTGTGGAATGTCATCAAAAGAGTGAAAGTCTTTCCAAATTAAATCACTTCGATCACCAGGAAGTATTTTACTCCAGTCAAAGTTATTATCTCTAATTGGCGATTTTACATTATGAACAAAAAAAATATTATCTTCTTTATCGGCGTATATTAAGTTTAAACTTGCTATTTCCTGCATTCTTAGAGCATCAGTCCACTCTTCAAGGCTTTCTGCCTTATTTAATCGATACCATTCTGTAACTTGATTGACATCTTCCATGCCAACATACCTAAGAGCATAGGCTTTCGTTCCATCTTTTAAAACTGGCCCATGCTCTGAGAAGTACATATCTAATGGATAATTTATTGCAAAAGGTCCAAACAACTTAACTCTGAAATTTTGATTAATTATTCTAAAATCGACCCATTCGCCATCCAATAAATATTGATTCTCATTTTCTGGATTAATAATCAGTTCATATATATCCCCAAGATCGGGTTGGTTTACAGTTGCTCCCCAACCTAAGTATTCATTAAATCCAACGTGGATAAATGGAGAACCTGGAAAAGTTCCTCCCATTATATTTAAACCTTCATCGCTTTTGATATGAGCCTCATACCAAGCTACGGGTCCTGTAAGAGGCTGATGCGAATTAATGACTAATAAAGTTTCATTATTTGCAGATCGTTTTTTTGAAACTGCAAAAGCATTTGATCCCGAAGGATTAAAATGAGATTTAACTGATGCAATAAGAGGTTGGTGAGATAAAGAGTTTGTTGCAACTTCTAACTTTTCTTCATCAGATAATAAATCAATTAATTCTTCGATATAGTGGTCAAGACCATAAAATAAAGGCATTCTAAAGACCATTCCAACCAGTAAGTCATTCTCAGAAACTGGAAAAATAGACTGATCTACTTTATTTGGATTTAATGCAGCCCAATAATTAATTCCATCTGCATATCCTTTTAAATAAGTAATAATATTCTGGTCAATTATATTTTTTTTATTACTTACTACCTCTTCAACATTCATAAATTTGATAAGAAAGTCTAATTCAACCCCCTTTATTGAGCTCAAATTGGATAAGATGTCACCCTTACCCGTAATAAGAGAATAAAGAGTTGAGATTGACTCAAAAGAGAAATCAAAATCTGACAAGGAGCCCTTAGCCATTTTAATTGCAAACTCAATATTTTCATAGTCATCCTCTGTTTGAGCATACCCAAAACCAAAAGATGCATCCTTATCAGTTTTTCCTATTACATGGGGTACTCCGTATTCATCTCTTTTAATCTCATAATTATAAGATTGAGCGATTTGTATGAATTTTTCAGGTGAAAAGTTTTTTGTATTTTGAAAATTGGCAACAATAGTAATGATTGTCAGAAATACAGCTATTGCTAAAAATGAAAATAGAAATCGGGTCAATGCTATGCAGCTGATTTATTATCTAAGCTTACATTTTGAGGAGCTAAAGCCTCGTTACCCAAGATATAATCAGCTGCTTTTTCAGCAATCATAATCGTAGGTGCGTTAGTGTTGCCACCTATCAGAGTAGGCATTACACTTGCATCAACAACTCTCAAGTTTTCAACACCTCTGACTTTAAGTCGATCATCGACAACAGCAAATTCGTCACTACCCATCTTACATGTTCCAACAGGATGATAAATTGTTTCTGCGTGCCCTTTTATGAACTCTTCAATTTCTTGGTCAGTCTGTACATGATCACCTGGATTAATTTCTTTCCCACGATATTCATCAAAAGCCTTTTGATTAATAATTTCCCTCGACATTTTGACACCCTTGATCATAGTATCTCTATCTTTTTGAGTTGCAAAATAATTAGGCTGAATAATTGGCTGGACTTTTGGATCTAGCGACTTTAATGCAATATAGCCTCTACTTTCAGGACGTAACATACATACGTGATTACTAAAAGCATGAGAGTCAGGTCTTGTCTTGCCATGATCTTTCAATAAAGAGCCAACAAAATGCATTTGGATGTCTGGTACGTCTAAACTATCATCTGTCTTTAAGAATGATAAACCTGAAAGTCCAATGTCAACACCTGGTCCTTTTCTTGTCACTAACCATTGTCCCAGAATAGATGCCATTCTAAATATTGCTAAGCCACCTGCAGTATATTTTGCTTCAGTTACCGGTTGTGTACATTCATAATGCGATAATATATCCAAGTGATCTTGAAGATTTTTTCCAACTCCTGGTAAGTCAGCTACAACTTTTAGGCCCCATTTTTTTATATAATCAGCTTTTCCAATTCCAGATAATTGTAATATCTGTGGTGAATTAATTGCGCCACCACAAACAATAACCTCTTTGTCTGCAAAAACTTTATTTATATTTTTACCTTTTAAATATTCTAAACCAATGCATTTATTTCCATCGAATAAAAGCCTGTTGGTAATAGAATTCGTAAAAATAGTAAGATTTTTTCTACTCTTGATTGGGCTTATGAACGAATGCGCAGTGCTAGCTCTTCTTCCCTTCCATATTGTTTGCTGACAAGGGCCAAATCCTTCATGATCTATTCCATTCAAATCTTCTTTATATTTGTAACCAGCCTGTACTCCTGCTTCTAAGAAACATTTGTGTAAAGGATTATTATCAAAAACAGGATTTTGAACACCTAATTCACCATTTGATCCATGAAATTCTGAGCTACCATTTTCGTTTCGCTCAGATTTTTTAAAATAAGGCAAAACTTCTTCGTATGACCATCCTTCATTTCCAAGCTGTCTCCAAATATCATAGTCTCGCGGATGACCTCTAACATAAAGCATTCCATTTATATTAGATGATCCACCAATTCCTTTTCCTCTTGGGAAAAAAAGTTTTCTATTATTTAAATTACTTTGACCCTCAGTCCAGTATCCGTAATTATAAAATTTACCCGCACCTTCACCAGACATCAACTCAAGAACACCAGCAGGCATTTTCACAAATGGGTGCCAATCCGTACCACCAGCCTCAATTAGTAAAACTTTATTGTTTGGATCTTTAGAAAGTCTATTAGCTAGGACGCACCCAGCAGAACCAGCTCCAGCAATTATATAATCAAATGTCAGTGTCAAAATATATTCCTCATTAAATCAAATTATTTCAGCTAATTGAGCTTTAAATCTTTTCATATTTTCAACATAATGCAATGCACTTAATTTGATCATTTGTACTTCTTGTTCTACAAGTTCTCTTTTTACTTTTCCTGGAGATCCTACAATCATTGAATTGTCTGGGAATTCTTTTCCCTCAGTTATAAGTGTATTTGCGCCTACTAAACAATTATTTCCAATTTTTGCATTATTTAAAACTGTCGAACCCATACCAATCAGAGAGTTGTTTCCTACAGTACAACTATGAAGGATTACTTTATGTCCTACTGTGACATCATCCCCAATAGTTAATGGCATACCATCATCAGTGTGACAAACACTGCCATCTTGTACATTTGAATTTTCGCCAACAATTATAGGGTCATTATCGCCTCTAAGCGTTGCACTAAACCAGATACTTGCATTTTTTTTAAGGATTATACTTCCAATAACCGCAGCATTTGGAGCTATCCAAAAATCATCGCCTTGAGTAGATATACATTTCTCTCCTAAACTATAAATCATAAAATTTTATTTTTAATAATTCCATCATAAGTTATACTAAAACATGTATTCAAAAAAGTATTTTTATGGTCGCACTTACTACACCAATTTGTGAATTTGGATGGAAAGCTCCTGATTTTAATTTGTTAGGAGTTGATGGAAAATCATACTCCTTCTCAGAAATAAAAGGGATTAATGGAACACTGGTCATGTTTATTTGTAATCACTGCCCATATGTAAAATCAGTTATTCATAGAATTGTTGAAGATATATCAATTTTAGATAGTAAAGGCATAGGTGCTATCGCTATAATGTCAAATGATGTAAATGATCCAAAATATGGACACGAAGATTCTTTTGATAATATGAAATTATTTTCACAAAATAATAATTTCATATTTCCTTATGTTTATGATGAGACTCAAGAAGTTGGAAGAAAATATGATGCTGTTTGTACTCCTGATTTCTTTGGCTTTAACTCAAATAATGAACTTCAATATAGGGGAAGGCTTGAAGAGTCTAAAATGGAAATTATTCCCAATGCTCGTAAAGAATTATTAGAAGCAATGTCTCAAATTGCAGAAACTGGAAAAGGTCCCATTGAACAAATACCTAGTATAGGCTGTTCAATTAAATGGAAAGAATGATTTTCTCCTAGTGATTATAATAACTACACAATGTTTCTCGCCAAAAATTGGTGGAATAGAAGCATTGATGACAGGCATGGCTGAAAATTTGGCTGCAATAGGAAAAGAAGTTTTAGTACTCGCTGATGGAAAAGAAAACTTGGATCTACGCTCTAAGATTCAATATTCAATAAAAAGATTTTATGGATGGAAACCTATACGGAGAATTAGAAAAGCTAAATATCTTGATAAAATTTGTAAAGAAAAAAATGTTGAGGCTATATATGCAGACTCATGGAAAAGTATTGAATACGTCAATAAGAAAAATAAGAAAATCTTAGTTCTTGCGCATGGAACAGAGATTCCAAAGCAATATTGGTCTATCACGCTTGATATTTTTCGATTTAAAAAGAACCGAATTCTCAGGTCATATAAGGATGTATATAAAATAATTGCAAATTCTAATTACACCAGAGATCTTATGCAGGCTTCTTTAAGAATTAATCCTAAAAAAATAGAAATAATTCATCCGGGCGTTGATGTTTACAAAGATTTTATTTCGGAAGAAGAGAAACGTTACATTAAGGAATTAATTTATAAGAAAGGTCCTGTTATTTCTACATTAGCTAGGGTAGAAAAAAGAAAAGGTCATGAGTATGTAATTTTCGCTATAAAAGAATTAATAAATAAGTTTCCAGATATTGTCTATTTGATTGCAGGAAAAGGTCCCTATCTAGAAACAATTAAAAATCTAGTAAAAAAACTTGAATTAGAAAATAATATTATTTTTCTTGGATGGATTACTGAGCCAGAAAAATCACTTATTCTTAAAAATTCTGATATTTTTATAATGACACCTGTTTTAATTGGAGAGTCAGTCGAAGGTTTTGGTATGGCATTTATCGATGCAGCATTTCATGGAATAGCAACTATTGGAAGTAATAGCGGAGGTATTGGTGACGCTATTATTGATGGACAAACCGGACTCTTATGTCAATCAGGTGATCAAGCAAGCATCACTTTAAATCTTAATAAATTAATTGAAGATAAACCACTTCGATATCAACTTGGAGAAAATGGGAAAAAAATTGCTATTGAAAAATATTCATGGGATAAAAAAATCTTTGAATATTTAGATGCTGCAAAATAATAAATTTCTAAATTCACAAAAAGAACTATATGAGATCATTGATTACATAGAGTTCTATGAAAAAACTTATAAATATTCTTTCTGTATTCCTTGTAATTAAAATATTAATAATTGTTAAATCTACTGTTGCTTGGAAATTATTTGGCCTAGAACTTGGTAGCGGGAGAGGGATTTGAACCCCCGACCTAAGGATTATGATTCCTCCGCTCTAACCAACTGAGCTACCCCGCCATGAATAACAACTGCGAAAAATAAAAGTTCTTATCGCTTTTTACATTTCATTATTGCAGCTTTAATTATCTTATAATTCCTTGGAAGATAAGTTTCAAGGATCTTAATTATTTTTTAAATAAATTTAGGAGTCTTTTGTATAAACGGATTTTTGAAGTCTGAGTTTCATCGTTTGTTCCATAACCATAACCATAACCATAACCATAACCATAACCATAGCCATAGCCATAGCCGTAGCCATAGCCGTAGCCGTAACTATATTTTCCATCATGTGTGAAATTAAGAAGTCTAAATACACGTTTACTCGAGAAATCTATATCATTAAATATTATTTGAGGGGTTTCAATATCAAATCTTTTGAATTCGTCCATTATATGACTGACCATTGCTATTGGAGTTGAATTATATTTTAATGTCAAAATATACTCAGCATAGTTAGATATTAAAATTGATTCTGGGTGATATGAAATAGGCATCGTATCACAAAGAATCAAATCGTAATCTTTTGAAACTTTTTCAAATAATTCAGATAATTTATCATTTTTCCAAAACTTACTGTTTTTAAAGTTACCAGCTGGAATTACATCAAGCTGATTTTTTTGTTTTGAATAAATATATCTAGAAATGTCTTCAATTGGATAATTATTTTCGACAAAATCTGTAAAGCCATCTTGATCTGAGTTATTTCCAAATATTTTTTTTGTTAATGATTTTTTTTCTTCATCCATATCAATTATAAGAACTTTTTTATTTACCTCTTTGGCGGCCATGGCCAATAAGATTGTAATTAGTGTTTTACCATCAGAACTAACAGGTGATGAAATAATATACGTTTTATTTGATCTCTTATTTTCCTTTGTTATCTTAATAATTGTCTTATTTAAACTATCGAATAAGACTTTATTCATTAATAAATTAAAATCTAATGGATTTTTATTGAGGTTTTTTATGTGTGGAACTATGCCTGATGGATCTATTCCAATTTTACTCTTAATTTGAGAACTGATTTGAAATCTATTAAATAAACTATAAAAATCAATAAAAATAGTAACGATTATAACTATTATAGATATTAATAATCCCATAAATAAATAAAAAATAATTCTTTTGATAGCTTCATTACTATTTGCCCATATTGCTTCATCTGACTCTTCTAATATCCTAGCATCAGATTGGTTATATGACGAAACAGTTAACAGTTTATTTAAATATGCTGATAATAAAGATTCGTTGACTTTAAATTCTGACTCAAATTTATTTAATTTACTATTATGCTCTCTCGCTATTGAAATTTTACTTATTAAATCATTAATAATTTTTTTGCTCTTATTTAATTTTATATTTAATTTAATTACCTCTGGATGTTTCTCAGTATATATCTTAGTAATTTCAATTTTTTGATCCTCAAGAGCTCTTAGTTCATCCTCATATCGTCGTAAATCAGATTCAAGATTATCAATCTTTGTAGAGTATATATCATTTTCTGACTCATATTCTAATATCTGAGTGCTGAGCATATCTTGATTACTTCTCAAGTTATCAATTCTTTTTTGATAATATTCTGTTGAAAACATGCCAGCAGATTCCTTAGTAATGACTTGATAATTTAAATACTCTGTAGCAATTGCATTAGATATCATTATACTTTTACCAGGATCGGGTGAAACAAAATTAATATTTAAGACATTTGAATCTTCGTCTTTATAAATATCAAGACTTGATCTTATCCAAGAAATTAGGGCCATATCAAAATCAGAACTATCAACTCTTTCGAAATAATCTAATGATCTACCCTCATCTAAAACAGCTTCATCTATAGCAGCTTCATCTTGTAAGTCATCATTTTCTAATATTTTAGAGGACAAATCTTTATCAAAGTCACTTTGATTATCATCTGAAGATTCATATTGAAATTCAAGATTATTATTATCAATACTCAGTGAATTTAAATCCAAGTCATCTAATGAATACTGACTTTTATATTTATTAATTAATTTTGATAACATTTCATCGCTAAGATTTAATGAGTCAGGAAGGTAATTTTTTGCTAGGTCAATAATATCTTGTTCAGAGTAGTCATTTGATGAAAGAATATCATAAGCGAATGACATCACTTCTTCAGTTTCTGGTTTTTCAGTTTTAAATTTAGATTTCAGATTATCTAATCTTCTATTTTGCTCAGTACTTAAATTAAATTCATTTCTTATTTTACTACTTATATCAGAAATTTTTTCTTCATCGACATTAGCAACTACTGTGTCCAAAGCTACATCCATAGTTGTCTCAATTGCTTTCTGAGTCACTGAAGACGATGCGTCACTTAATAGTCCTATCAAAAAACTTATACCAGAAAAATGGTATATTTTATCTGCCAAAATTGTTATCCATGAAGAATTATTTTTTGAAATTTCATACTTAGGTATTTGAATGTCATTCTTCGTAATCACATTATGAATTAATGTATTTGATTTAATTTTTTCTATTTCTGTTTGAATTGACTGTGCATTTAAAGATGAAAAATCTATATTCTTTTCATCTTTTAAACTAATATTTTGAAGTTCAATTAAAAGTCTTGTGTTAGAATTAAATCTTGGCTCAATTGTTGATGTAGTTAAGAAACCTAAAAAAAGAGAGAAAGTTATTATAAATATTAAAACGTTTTTTAGACTAAATAAAACAACCAGCCCCAGGTTGATAATGTCCATCAAATTGATGTCATTGTTTTCCTTTGTATAAAAAGTATTTTCCATAGGGAAAGATATTATTGCGTTCGGAAGACTTCAGAATTTATAGGTTTATATGATTTCCATAGGTTGATAAAATCAAGTCCACTCAGCATACGTGTCATTGTCTGATTCCATCTAGTTACTTTATATGTACTTATAAAGATTATATCTTTATCTAAAAGATAGAAGTTGTCAGCTAACATGAGGCTTGAAGGAGATTTAATATCAACTTTATACGCTATTCCTCTTAATTTATTATTTATCGTTTGATTAACTCTCAAAACATAAATTTCTTCAAGGTTTGCTGATGATTTGTCTAGATTAGATTGAAGAAGAGCCTCAGATAATGTTAATGTAGATGGATAATTCAAAATTTGATCACTTTCAACTGCTCCTGTAATGTATATTTTTTGAGCACCTTGAGATGGAAGATATATGAGATCATTATTTTTAATATAAATATTAGGATTTGCATTATTGGTGATAAAGCCTAAATCCACAATATGATTCTTACTATTTCTATTTAAAATTAGAAATGGGTTTGGTTTAGCTTCACTAAATTGTACTCCTGCTTTATCTAAAGCCTGCAGTATTGTTATTGGAACATCATCAAGATTAATCATTTTTGTTTTGATTGTTGACTGAGATGCTTCTCCTAATCCTCCTTCAAATGCACCAGATATAAAGGCCTTATTACTTTTGAAACTTTTTATCGAAAGGTAAATCTCTGGATTAACATATAAATTACTTAATGCAGATTTTAACAACTCTTTTGCTTCTAAGGGAGTGAATCCACTTACATTGTATCTGCCTAGATAAGGAAATTCAATTTCACCTTTACTATCAACTTTCAAGCCTCTGGAGGTAATTCTGTTTACATCACTATCAGCAGGGAAAAGAATTTCTACTATATCACCTGGTCCAATAATATAATCAGGAAATGAATTATCAATTAAAGGATCAAATGAAACATTTCTTAGGTCAGCAGGAATTTTTGCGCCACTAATTCTTGGCATACTGTCTAAAACTTGAGGAGATAATGATGAAATTTCAATCAATGATAATTCAATATTACTTTCTTGAACAAGATTTGCTTCTTTTGGAATTGGCTTCTGATGATAAGAAAAATCCTGGCCGTCTAACAAATGCGTGTTACATCCGTATAAAAAAAACAATAAAAATGATATCGTCAAAGCCCTCATAATTAAATACTTTAAAAAAAATACATTAATAATTGAATCTTATAGATAATTTTTTTAATTGTGAAAACTTTTATTATAATCAAATTTAATTTGATATCTATATATGGTATATGCAGTAAATTAAATTAAAACATGTTGATTAGCTAATCTGACGATGATATCCACCCACCGCCGAGCAATCTTAATCCATTAATGTCCTCAGAATAAAAAACACAAGCTTGTCCTGGGGAAACTGCCGCTACTGGATTATTAAAATTAATCTGACATTTATCTCCTTTAAGACCTAAGTGTTTAGCGTCAACTAATTTTCCTGTTGACCGTATCCTTACTTTAATACTAGAAGGCATGTTACTTACTAAATAGTTAGTATTATTTAATTTAATACTTTTTGATTTAATAAAATCTTTGCTGGCAACTACAACTCGATTTAACTCTTTATCAATTTTTTTAACATACAAAGGGTTTGATTGAGAAACTCCAATACCTCTTCTTTGACCTATAGTGAAATTATAAACGCCATCGTGCTGACCAATTATATTATTATTAATATCAACTACCTCTCCTTTTCCTTCATCAATAGAATTTCTTTTTATAAATGATTTATAGTCTCCATCTGGAATAAAACAGATATCCTGGCTATCTGCTTTATCAAAAACATGTAAGTTCATTTTCTTTGCAAAATCACGTATTTGACTCTTACTAAAGTCACCTAGAGGAAATTCAACAAAATCTAGGTCCACTTTCTTAATAGAGAATAAAAAATATGATTGATCACGGTCTTTGTCTTCGGGTACATACAATGCCCATTCATCATCTACTCGTACTTTTTTTATGTAGTGACCAGTTACTAGAGCAGAGCCATTCAATTTTTTTGTAAACTCAAGTAAGTCATAAAATTTTACTTTTTCATTACAATTTATACATGGTATCGGTGTTTTTCCTTCTTTATAATCATTTATAAAAGGATCAATGACACTTTTTTTAAAAATATCTTGAAAATCAAGAACGTAATGTGGAATTGAGATTGTATTAGCTATTTTTTTTGCATCAAGGATATCAACGCCAGCACAACATGTTTTTGAATTTTTAACTTTTTTTTCATCATATAGTTTTAGCGTAACGCCCATAACATTACTTGCTTTTTCTTTCATTAGAGCGGCAGCAACAGATGAATCCACGCCACCTGACATCGCTACAACAATTGGGTTCTCTATTTTAGTTTTAGATATTTTATGGACATTGCTTTTAATCATAAATATATGGTGGTAACTATAACATAATTAAACTAATGTCTAATTTAAGATTTTATATATGAAATTAGATAAAGAATTAAATTTAAAACTTAAAAATATTACTATATTGGCTGGAAAAGCAATACTTAAAGTATACAAAAAGCCATTTAAAAAAAATCTCAAAGCAGACAAATCGCCAATTACTGAAGCTGATATAGCTGCAAATAATATAATTTGCGAAAGACTAAAAAAACTTACGCCAAATATTCCTATTATTTCTGAAGAAAATGAAAATAGACCTAAAAATATAAGCCTATTTTGGTTGGTTGACCCTCTCGATGGAACAAAGGAATTTATTAAGAAGAATGGCGAGTTTACTGTAAATATTGCTTTAGTAAAAAATAAGAGACCTATTTATGGAATTATTTTTAAACCAACCTCAAGAGAGCTTTACTTTACGGAGGATAAATTTTCATATTATTCTAAATTAGACCGTAATTATGGTCTCTCAAAAAAAACTAAAATTAAAGTAAAGCGAAGAAAGATTAATATCTTAGTGTTGAGTAGATCGCATACTAGAAATAACGATCTTATACTCAAAAAATTTAATGCAAGTAAAATTATACAAACAGGAAGTTCTATAAAACTCTGTCTTATTGCTGATGGATCAGCAAATATTTATCCAAGATTGGGAACTACAATGGAATGGGATATAGCTGCTGGTGATGCAATATTAAGAAAAGCAGGAGGAAAAATTAAAACTCTCGATGGTAAAATTTTAAAGTATGGAAAAAAGAATTTTAAGAACTCATCATTTATTGCCAGAAGCTAAGAAAACTTTAATGGTTTTCCACTAGGCTTGCCAATAATTTTTCCATTCCAAAATACTTTATTTCCACTAATCATAGTGCCAACTGGCCATCCTTTAATTTTCATACCATGAAAAGGTGTCCAACCACATTTACTTTGAACTTCTTTATTGCTAATTTTTTTAATTTTAGACATATCAACAAAAGTTAAGTCTGCATCATAGCCTTCTTTAATTAATCCTTTATTTTTGATCTTAAATCTGTTGATTGGATTATAACTTGTCAGCTCAACCACATTATTAATTGATATCATTTTTTTTGAAACTTCATTTAGAAGAATTGGCAATAATGTCTGTACACCAGGCATCCCTGACGGACTATCGGGATACTCTAATTTTTTTTCTGAAAGCTTGTGAGGAGCGTGATCAGATCCAACAATATCTATTTCATTATTTTTTAGCGCTTGTCTAAGTCTTTTATTGTGTCGAAGAGATCGAATTGGAGGATTCATTTGAGCTAATGTTCCCAATTTATTATAGCATGTAGGTGATGATAAAACTAAATGCTGAGGAGTCACTTCATAAGAAACATATTTTTTATTCTTATTTAAAAGTTCAATTTCTTCTGCCGTTGTAATGTGTAAAATATGTATCTGCTTTTTTGTTTGATTTGCAAGTTTAACTAGATTTTTTGTACAGATAAGACAAACACTTTCATTCCTCCATTTTGGGTGTGATTTTGGATCACCTCGCTTAATAAATTTTTCTCTCTTATTTAACTCATATTGATCTTCCGAATGAAAAGAAATCATCTTTTTTGTACTTTTCATTATTCTCTTTATATCTTTATAATCTGATACAATCAGTGTCCCAGTTGATACGCCAACGAAAACTTTAATACCACAACAGCCAACTTCTTTTTCCATTTTTTTTATTTCAGTGGTATTATTTTTTTCAGCCCCAAAATAGAAAGCATAATTACAAAACATTCTATTTTTTGCACCATTCAATTTCTTTCTAAATAGAGTTTTAGTCGACATGCTTGGATTATTATTAGGCATATCAAAAACAGTTGTTATACCGCCAGCAACTGCGGCTCTACTTCCACTTTTCAAATCTTCTTTGTCAGTATTACCTGGTTCTCTGAAATGAACTTGTGTATCAATAGCACCAGGTAAAATATGAAGACCTCTAGCATCTATTGTTTTAGAGGCTTTTAAATCAGATATATTCCCTACCCGATAGATTTTTCCTTGATGAACAGCAATATCACCTTTGATAGTTTTTTTATGGGTAACATATGAGCCATTTTTAACTATTAAATCTATTTTTTTCCTCATGATATTTAAATAATATTTTTTATTTCATTTAATACTAAACTTACTTTTATATCTTTTAAATAGCTAGGTGAGTCTTTTAGTGTAAAATTCTTATCATTAATGAATTCTACATACTTTTTTTCTGTTCTAATTGTATGATTATTTCTTCCTTTTGGACCATATACTTTATCGTTAGTTGGTCCAAATAAACCAATGGTGGGAATACCCGCAGCAGTTGAAAGATGCATATTAGAGCTATCACTTCCCAAAAACAGCTCGCTATTTTTTAAAATAAAATATGTCTCAATCATATCAGCTTTATTCATCAAATTATTGACTTTTATAGACAATGACTCCTTCAAGTTTCTAATTTTTGTATTGTCAGAAGCTTTATCTGTAGCTCCTAGGATCACTATCTCAAAATCACTAAATAGTGGATCTTCAAATAATTTATAATATTTATCGATTGGCCAATCTTTACCCTGCCAGTTTGAAATTGGAGCAACACATATAAATTTATTACTAATTTTTTTTGATTTTAAAATATTATTATATTTTTGCTGGTCTGCCCATATTGTTGGCTGAATATTATCTTCTATTTGCAAGAAATTTGAAAATTGCTCAAGTTTATGTTCATACTGATTACCCTTGAAAATTTTTCTTTCGTTTGCTTCCAAAAAATATGACAAATAACTAGATCTTAAGTCAACAACTAGATCCCATTTGTTGTCCTTTACAAAATTCCATATTTTATACCAATGACCAGCATATTTTTGCTTATCAATCACAATAAGCTTCTTTAATCTTGGCATATCAGTAAATATATCTTTAGAAACTGTGCTTGTTACAACAGTGAACTCTGCATCTAAATGTTTTTTAATTAAGTGATTTATAAGACTTGTAGCTAAAATTGTATCCCCAATTCGTGAATAGCTTACTACTAAAATTTCCATTTTTATTAATATATATATAAAATATTATTATTAATATGAAATTATCAGTCAAAATATGAAAGTTACCAAAAATGACAATATATCAATAATAGAAGTTTCTGGTATTGATCGTGTTGAATTTTTGAATAATATTTTTACAAATGATGTGCTAAAAGTATCAAATAAAAATTCTATTTATACATGTCTACTCAGTCCACAAGGAAAATTAATCGCAGATCTTATTCTTTCAGATTATAAAGATAGTTTATTTATTTTCTCCTATTCAAAATTTAAAGATGACTTAATCAAGGTTTTGAATATGTATAAGTTGAGATCAAAAGTAAAAATAGAAGATGTGTCAAATGATTATCAATATTATTTTGTTGAATATGAAAATCTTCAAACCACATTAAATAAGAGTGAAATTTTTTCAGGAAATACATTTTTGTCAAACAACTCATTACTTGTCATCGATCCAAGACTTGCTGAATTAGGAGCTCACGTGATTACAAATGATAACTTAATTGATGGAAAAGAATATGAAATAAATAATGATGATATCAATCTAAATTATTTTAAACATGGAATAGTTCCATCTTCAGTACTAGCTGATATGAAAAAAGTTTATCCATTAGAAGCGAATATTCATCTTTTAAATGGTATTGATTTTAAAAAGGGATGCTATGTAGGGCAAGAAGTTACAGCTCGGATGAAACTTAAAAAAAAAATACCAAAAATTATATTTTCTTTAATCAGTGATCGGTTAATAGAAGATGAAGATGAGAATGAAGATATCTATGCAAATGATCAGGTGATTGGGAAGATAATAGCAAAGTATGAGAAATTCTATTTTGTTTTAATTGATATGAGAAAGGTACAAGGAGAAGATTTAAAAACAATGAACTTATGCAGCGACAATAGTAATTTTGTATTAAATCAACAATCTTGGTTCGGTTATTAATGGTGCCGTCGGCGAGACTCGAACTCGCACGAACTATGTTCACTGATCCCTCAAACCAGCCTGTCTACCAATTCCAGCACGACGGCAAAACCTTGTTTTTAGCTCAAAACTAGAAGGAGTTGAAATATATACAATTAACTATAATTGTTATAAATATTTATTGAATAAAATTATTATGCAACAAGAATTATCATATCCAACAGATTATAACTCAGAGGTTAGGGCCTCAACAGCAGAGCTCTATAAATCAGTTTCAAAAATTATTCCGGAAGTTGAATGGCCATTTCATGCACCTCTGATCCATGAGATCAAAAAACTTAAAAAAGAAAAAAATGCCACAATTCTTACTCACAATTATCAAACACCAGAAATATTTCACTGTGTCTCTGATATTGTGGGGGATTCTCTCAAACTTGCTTATGAAGCGCGGGATAGTGATGCTGATACAATTATAGTCTGTGGTGTACATTTCATGGCTGAGACAGCTAAAATACTTAGTCCCAATAAAAAAGTTTTGATTCCAGACATGCGTGCTGGATGTTCATTGGCTGACTCAATTACCGCAGAGGATATTCGATTACTTAAGCAAAAGTATCCAGGAGTACCGGTTGTCACTTATGTAAATACATCTGCTGAAGTTAAAGCTGAAACTGATGTTTGTTGTACATCTGGAAATGCTAAGCTAGTAGTAGAGTCATTAAATTCTGACAAAGTCATATTTTTACCTGATGAATTTTTAGCACAAAACATTGCTAATCAGACAGATGTAAAAATTATTTCATGGAAAGGTCGCTGTGAAGTCCATGAACGTTTTACTGCTAAGGAAATTTTAGCCTACAAAGAACAGCATGAAAATATTGTTGTTTTAGCACACCCAGAATGCTCTCCTGAAGTAATTGAAGTAAGTGACTTTACAGGTTCAACTGCAGGAATGAATAACTATGTGAAAGATAACCAACCTGAGAAAGTCATCATGGTTACTGAATGTTCAATGAGTGATAATGTTGCAATAGAAAACCCTAATGTAGAATTTGTTCGCCCCTGTAATTTATGCCCTCATATGAAACGTATTACTTTGAAAAAGATTTATGATGCACTTAGATTTGATCAACATGAAGTTACTGTTAATAATCAAATTATAGACAAAGCGCGCCTCTCAATTGATCGTATGCTTGAAATTGGCAGACAAAAATAATGACTGACAGCATATATTCTCCTGATGTTGTCATTGTAGGCGGTGGAGTTGCAGGCCTAAATGCAGCTTTAAACTTAGCTCCAAGAAAAGTTTGTGTAATCACTAAAAATTCTCTCGGAATTAATACGTCAAGCAGTTGGGCACAAGGTGGTATTGCGGCACCTTTTGCAAAAGAAGATAGTAACGAAAGTCATATAAGTGATACTCTTGCAACGGCAAAGGGGTTAGCAAAGTCTGAGGTAGTTAGAGAAGTTATTTCTGAGTCCATAAATATAATTAAAGATTTAGAAAATATAGGAGTTGAGTTTGATAAAAATCCGGACGGAACTTTTAATCTTGGACTAGAAGCTGCTCATAGTTTCAATCGAATTGTAAAATCTAAGGGCGATAGTTCTGGTATTGAAATAATGCGAGGACTAACTGAGAAAGTAAGATCCTGTAATCATATTACTATTCTCGAAAACGTATCAATTGACAGTATTATGATGGAAAACAATACGATTTATGGAGTAATTGGACACCTAAATAATCAAAATTTGCCTGAAAATAACGTTGTTATTGAAAGCCCTAACGTCATTTTAGCGACAGGTGGCCTCGGGGGGATCTTTGCAAATACAACCAATCCTCGAACATCATATGGTGAAGGTATTGCTCTTGCGGCTGAAGCTGGTGCTGCAATAACTGACATGGAGTTTGTTCAATTTCATCCAACAGGCTTAGATTTTGGTCTTGATCCCACTCCCCTTGCAACAGAAGCAATTCGAGGTGAAGGTGCAACATTAGTAAATCAGCATAATGAAAGATTTATGCTTGATGTCCATCCACAAGCTGAATTAGCATCAAGGGATATTATTGCTCAAAGTATTTTTGATCAAATTGAAAAAGGCAACTCTGTATTTCTCGATTGTAGGGAAAATATTGGAAATGACTTTGGTAAACAATTTCCACAAGTACAATCTTACTGTGACAATGCAGATATAGATCCAAGTTCTGAATTAATACCTATTATTCCTGTAGCTCATTATCATATCGGTGGAGTAAAAACAGATCTTAAAGGTCGTTCATCTGTTGATGGACTTTGGTGCTGTGGAGAAGTGGCGGCTACAGGTATTCATGGTGCTAATCGACTAGCGTCAAATTCAATATTAGAGTCTCTCGTATTTGCAAAAATTGTTGCTGAAGAGATTAATAAATGTCCTATTAAAAAAATAGATAGTGTAAGTCAGTCATTTATAAAAACTTATAAAGAAAAAACTAGAAATAAAATCAGAGCAAAAAAATATATTTGGCAGCTACGATCTTCAATGATGAGAAACCTTGGTATAGTCCGAAATTCTAAATCGATTATCAGAGGATTAAGAGATATTGTTAGAATTGAGAGAGAGTCTAAAGGTCTATCAGCAAAACTAAATGATATGATTTTAGTGAGTAAATTTATCATTGTAGGCGCTTATAAGAGAAAAGAAAGTCGTGGCTGTCACCTAAGATCAGACTATGTCACTGAAAATGACAAATATAAATTGAACATAGATCAGAATCTAGATTCGATGGAGTTAGATATTCAAAAAATACTTGATAAAGCTCAGCTACGAATTGATGATAAAAATGTTGCTATCTAAAAATTATATTAAATCTCAAGTAAGCACTGCTCTTCAGGAAGATCTTGGTTTATTAGGCGACATAACTTCACAGGCTACAATTGCTGAAAATCAAAAATCATCAGCTGAAATCATACTTAAAGAAGATGCAGTTCTCTGTGGAATTGATTTTGCCATTCTAACATTCAAACTATTAGATAGAAAAATTAAGATAAAAAAACAAAAAAAAGACGGTTTAAAATTTAAAAAAGGTTCATCAATTTTAAAAATTTATGGAAATACCCAAGCTATTCTTGCGGGTGAGCGAACTGCTCTTAATTTTTTAGGACTTATGTCAGGCATTGCCACAAAGGCTCAAAAGTATTCAGAAATTGCCAAAAAATATGGTTCAAAAATTTATTCTACACGTAAAACAATCGTTGGAATCCGTGAGTTACAAAAATATGCACTTAGCATAGGAGGAGCAAATATTAATAGGATGTCATTGGATGATTTTTTTTTCATAAAAGATAACCACATTTCAAAAGCAGATAATATTGTTGATACTATTGATCAAGTAAGAATGTTTTATCCAAAAAAAAAGATAACAGTCGAAGTTGATAAAATATCTCAGTTGAAGAAAATTCTAGATCAAAAAATAGATGTAGTTCTGTTAGATAATATGAATGTATTGCAAATAAAAAAATGTTTAAAACTTATCAATAATAAATTTGAATGTGAAGCTTCTGGAAATGTTAACTTAAAAAATCTAAATGAAATAGCAAAGACAGGTGTGCATAGAATTTCAACAGGGCAACTAACTCATAGTGTCAACAATGTAGACTTTGGCTTAGAACTATAATTTTTATTGAAACTCATAGTGTCAACAATGTAGACTTTGGCATAGAACTATAATTTTTATATTTAAAATATATAAACAATATAAAACATCCATCCAGGAATTAATATAATCCAATAATTATACATCCAAGTCATGCCTACCCATCCACCCCATGAATCATAATCAGTGACCTTTATTCTCTCGTAAAGAGACTTTCTTAGTCCTTTGAAGAAAATTTCTTTTTTAAATGCAGGCAGGCTTCCCTCAGATTGACTCATTTGTCTTACTCTTCTTTTAATCATTCGGATATGAATTACTTGCCAAGGTAAATATAAAAAACCAAAAATAGTACTGATGATAAGTAGAACAACCTGTGTACTATGAATTTCAGCAAAAAAATATAAGAATATACTAAGAATAGTATTTATAGAGAAAATAACAAACCATCCTAATTCTTCATAGAAATATAAATTTTCTTCATTAAATAAAATCGCTGACCAGACGAAAAATTGTGAAATACTAACTTGCAAAACCATTGTCCAAGACAATAAATCAACTATTAAAAATTGATTGTCATTAATCAATCTAAGGACATAACTAAATTGATAAATGTATGCAATCTCAACAAAAGTAACTAAGAACCGTGTCAAAAATATTGATGAAAAAAAAGTATCATGGAGTACAATTTTCCTAGAATAATTATTTGGAAAAAGACAGCGGTAGGCTGATATTAAAAATAGTAATTGTGCAGGAGCTAATAAGTAAACATCAACTGAAGAAAAAGGCTCATTTAGAGTTTTAAAGAAGAGAAATAAATTTGTAACAATTCCTATCTTTAAACACCACAAAAGATAATTATACATAAGTTATTTAAATTTTTTTCTCATATTCATGGCGGCCTCAATTCCCGAAATAGGTTTCTTACCTTCCGGAACAGTATTACCTTTCTTAACTAGTTCTTCATAAGATACGCCATCTTTAAACATTTGGTATAAGACCTCAATGTCCATATTTGTTCCAACAGGCTCTTCTGGAAAACCTTTTTTTGCAACTTCCTCTGTAAACTCCTGATCATTCCTCCAATGTTCATAGAAAATTTCCACTAAGTTGCCATCAGGATCTCTGTAATAAATACCACTGATCCAACCATGATTTATTGTCCAGTAAGGTTCTAATCCTTGTTTTTTTGCTCTAAAATAAAAATCGAACCATTGATCTATTGGGTTCAATCGATACGAAATATGATCAAGGCCTACAAGATTAGGAACTGCACGATTAATCCAATTTTTAAATTTCATAATAATCCTTGGAAGAAGACCTAAATTATCAAAAACAGGTTCTGTATTTGCTATCGCTATTCGATGATGCTCTTCGTCAAATGTCATAAAAGTAATTTCTTTACTTTTATACATTGGCTTACAGCCAAATAGTTTTTCGTAGAAATCTACCATGCGATCATAATTCATTGTTTTAAAAGATACATGATGAAATGTATCGGGAGCATCTTTAGACTTAAACTTTTTATATAAATCTAAATTAAGTATATTTTCTTTATCTGCCATCTCTATCTCCTATTTACATCGTCCAAAACCAGTCAGGTCCAGGCAAATGTATAACATGGTTTTCAAGGCCAATTTCTTTATCAACCAAATAATTTAACTTATTATTCATTTTCAACAATAAATCATCATTAGCTCTGTCATTTGCAAGATCTTGCATTTCGTAAGGGTCATTTTTTAAATCAAAGAGTTGAATAAATTCATTTTTTTCAAATAATTCTTTTAGATTTTGAGGATTATTATTAGCTCTAGGCGAAAAACTTCTTACAAACTTGTACCTTTGATCGACAATAGCTTTATAATTATACGGTAATGAGAAATCAGGTAAAAATGACCCCTTTGTTGCGAGTGCTTTTAATTTTTCATAATAGCCTTCAGCTAATCCCATCTGTCTTACCTTCTCATTAATATCAAAAACAGACGGTATTATTTGAACTCCTTGAATAAGATGTCCTTCTTCATCTCTTTTATTCTGGCCATTTACATTTTCAACAAATGAAGCAAAACTATTTCCTTTGAGCTCAGGATAGTCATTAGCAATTTGAGAATTACTTAGTCCAGCAAACTCTAAAATTGTAGGGACAAAATCAATATTTGAAATTATTGACTCACACTTATTACTTTTTCCAAGATCAGGATGATAAACTAATGTAGGAACTCTTACTGACTCTTCCCAAAATGCAATTTTGCCTCTGGTTCCATGCTGTCCTAATAGTTCTCCATGGTCTGATATCATAAATATAATTGTATTATCCAATTGATCAGTTGCTTTAAGAGACTCAATTACTGTATTAATATGTCTATCTACATCTCTAAGACAATTATAATAATAATTAATAAATCGTTTCCAGAGATCTAGTCTGCTGAACGGTATCTCCCCATAAACTATATTTATAATTTCATTTGGATCCCAAGAGTTCTCTACTTCTGACATATAACCAAAATTTTTTGGAAACACAATTTGATGCTCCATATCATATAATGGATCTGAAGGTTGAAATTTTTGATGATCTCCAATAAATCCTGTTCCTTTTATTGTTTCATCTGCTCTAAAGAACATTATATCATGTGGGTTTACAAAATTTATGAATGAAGCCCAAGGCGATGAAGATTTTTTGTTATCGTAAATAAAGTTTGCCGCGTTTTTTGCAGTCGGTCCATCATGTATAAAACCACCCTGACCTAAATCTTTTTCACCTTCTTGATTTGATATTGTAAATCCATGTTTATCAAACATCTTTCGCATTCCATCAAAACCTAAAGAATTCTCATTTACTTGATTTTCTGTAATGTTTGTCAGATGCCATTTTCCAAAATAGCTTGTTAGATAATCATTATTTCTTAAGAGGTGACCTATAGTATTAATACCATCATGAAGTCCGGGTACCCATGGGGCAACCGTATTGTCCCAAACTCCTGTGTATTGAACGTGTTGACCTGTGTATATTGAGCTTCGAGAAGGCGAACAAAGAGGGGTAGATGTATAAGAGCGATTAAAATAAGTAGAAATACTCTCTAAATATCTTCTAGCAGGCAAATCTATATGTGATGAAATATAAGGCCATGCCCGCTCCTGGTCATTAAGTATAAATAATATATTTGGCTTCTTATTATTTGAAATATTTGCGGGAGCTTTCTGGGTTAACAAAATAGTACTCATTCCACCTAGAGCAGCTGTAACTGCAGCCTTTTTAAGAAAAGATCTTCTTGTAATTTTTTTTCTCATGTTTCTAAAAATACAAATGTACTAATAATTATTATTAAAGTTGGTGCTATCATGTTGTGAGCATTCTCATCAAAACGATAAGTTTTAATCTGTCCATTAATTTTAAATGGTAAATGTTTTTGCTTTCCAGGTTTAATACTTAATCTCTCTCCAAAAGTGTATAAAAATGGCTTTCGCCCTCCTCTATCAGACAGAGTTCCGCCATATATAGGCATAAGTGTAGCTGTAAAAATAAAAGTACCTAAAAAAGTAAAATACCAAAATAACCAAAAGTATAGTTGATATGGATAATAAAAATCAGGGATACTTATCCAAAGTATAAAAAGGTTCATTATTGAGATTGGATAATAGCTTAAAACTTGCCAAACTACATGAAACCTAGCATGACCTGGCCAGTCAGGATGAGTAGCATGGGTTTTATTAAAATCAGCAAACGACATCCCAACAACTAACAAAATAGAAATTAAAGAATATACAATTCTAAGAATTAAATTTTCATCATAAAGTTCCATAATCTTTATTTTTCATCTTCATTATAATTTCTGGCAATTCGTGCAGCTAGACCAGGTGCAAATCTTGCTAAATAAAGAGCAAATCTTGAGAAACTAAGTAAAGGAATGACGTAATGTTCTCTTTTATTTTTTGCAATTGCTTTGATAATGATGTTGGCAGCTGTATCAGCTTTCATTCCTTTTGTATCATGGCCACGGTCATTAGCTCCATATTCAGACCCATCACCTGTTAGAGCCTTAATTCCTACTTCTGTCTCTACATATCCTGGAGCAACAGTATTAACTTTTATATTATGTTCGTAAACTTCTGCTCTAAGAGCGTCCATAAAGCCTTGCAGGGCATGCTTTGCTGAAGCATAGACTGATCTTTTTTTAATTGCAAACTTACCCAGTAAGCTTGAGACAGATACAATCTGTCCACTTTTCCTAGAAATCATCGATGGCAAGATACTCTTCGTTAATTTCACAATAGAATAAAAATCAAGTGTCATTACATCTTGATAGACTTTGAAATTTGTTTCTTCTACTCCAGATCAAGCTGATATACCTGCATTGTTAATCAAAATATCAATAGCTCCAACTTCTTTCTGTACTCTTAATGAAAAATCATCAATCTCGTCAATTTTTGAGAGATCAAAAGGATATACTTGAACGTTAGCATTTCCACATTTTAGCTTAGTATCTTCCAGTTGTTCTTTTCTTCTCGCTGTGAGAATAAGAGTGCAATCGCAATTTGATAACTGAATTGCTAATTCACGTCCAATACCAGAAGATGCTCCAGTAATCCAAATAATTTTTTTATCAAAATAATTCATAAATAATAATTGAGACTACTCTCATTTTTATATATAGTATATAAAAATATGAATGATTATTTCCAATCAAAGGCATCTTTGCAATCAAAAAAAGATCGAACTCGAGCTGCTATAATTGACAGCGCAATTAATATTATTGCTAAAAAAGGTTTTCAGAAATCTTCCATTCAAGAAATGGCTAAGAACGCAGGTATTGCGAATGGTACTTTTTATAATCACTATAAAGATAGAAAAAGTATTTTTGAAGATGTTGCTAATTTAATTGCAATAGAATTAGTAAAAGTCATTGAAGAGGATGAGGTAAAAACAAAAAAACCTGCCCAAAAACTGATTAACTCTACCAAGCAGTTTATTAAACGTTCAGTCCAGGTTCCAGAATGGGGCTTAATTTTTCTCGAAGCTGCTGATTTCTCTGTAAGACTTGAGAAAGATATTAGTAAGTTTCTTATTAAGGATATTAAAAGTGGAATACGAGATAAATCTTTTCTAGTTAAATATGATGATTTCTTAGTAGAACAAATAATGATTATTGTTCTACACTCGATAAGCCATCAATTAGAAAATGGCATCAATAAACAAATTACAGATAAAACAATCAATACAATTTTAAGGGTATTAAATTATAAAAAATAAAGGAACGTGTTATGAAATTAGTCACATTTTTATATCAATCAGAACAAAAAATCGGCGCTGCCATTGGAGATGAAATTGTAGATTTTTCATCATCAGATCTTCCTCAAAATATGATTGAATTCATTGAACTTGGAAATGAAGGTTTAGAAAGAGCAACCTCTTTAATTGAAAAAGGTGAAAATAAGCTATCCCTTAGTGATGTAAAATTAATGGCTCCTATACCTAAACCAAATAAAATACTAGCTGTGGGACTAAATTATAAAGAGCATCGTGATGAAGTAAAAGAAACTGCAGCTAAAACTATTGGTCAAGCTCAAGAAAAGTATCCCAATATCTTTAATAAGCAGAATACATCTGTGATTGGTCCTTATGATGAAATACATAGACCAAAAGCATCGGAATTTTTAGATTATGAAGGTGAATTAGGATTCGTTATTGGTAAAAAATGTCGTCATGTTCCTTATGATAAGGCAAAAGATGTAATTTATGGCTACACAGTTGTTAATGATGCAACAATTAGAGATTGGCAGATGAGGGGGCCTCCTATGACTATGACAATGGGTAAATCATGGGATACACACTGTCCATTCGGACCTTATCTAGTTACAAGTGATGAAGTTGGTGATCCTCATAAACTAAAACTTGAAACTCACGTGAACGGTGAACTCAGGCAGTCAGCGAGAACAGATGATTTAATTTTTGACTGTTTTACCCTTGTGGAATATTTGACAACAGCATTCACTCTTGAACCTGGAGATTTAATCCCAACAGGAACTCCTGCGGGCTCTGCTGTAATGACAAGAAATTGGCTAAAATCAGGTGACGAAGTTAAAATTGAAATTGAAAAATTAGGAGTCATTAATAATAAAGTTATTGACGAGCCTGACGATACGGTTCTTTATTAAAAATATTCATGCAGCCTGACTATGATGTAATTGTTATTGGTTACGGCCCTGTTGGAGAAACATGTGCCAATCTTCTTGGATATTATAGAATAAAATCTCTAATAATTGAAAAAGATGATGAAATGTTTCCTCTTCCCAGAGCAATAACCTGGGACTTAGAATGCAAAAGAGCAATATCATATTGTAATTTTGAGACAAATGTTAAGACAAGAAGAATTAGAGCTCTTGATAATTTAGATGCTAAGAAGCGGTCTATTATGAAGGTCTTATTAGAGGACTTTAAAATATATAATTATCAGCATGAAATGCTTTTTATGCACCAACCTCAGTATGATGAAGCGCTAAGAAAAAATGCTGAGAAATATCAAACAAATACAATTAAGAAAGGCTATGAATTAATAGATCTTAGAGAAGTTGAAGGCATTATTCACTGTAAAATAAAAAATTGCAATAATGGTCAAGAAGAAGACTTTACTTGTAAATATCTTTTGGCATGTGATGGAGCAAATAGTAAAACAAGGAAACTCTCAAATATTCCTTTAAATAGTCTAGAAGCAGATGAAACTTGGATGGTAGTTGATGGTTATACTAATGAAACTTTTGAATGTTTTAAAGATGTAGATGCAATTCAATATTGTAATCCTTCTAGGCCAATAACTATTATTCAAGGAGTTGATAATATTTTTCGATTTGAGATCGCCTTTATGCCTGGAGATACGATTGAGGAGATTCAAAAAGAAGAAGTTTTTTCAAAATACCTAGATTATTGGATTGGAGGAAAAAAAGTTACATTCATGAGAAAGGCTGTTTATTCTTTTCATGCTGCTTCTGCTGAAAAATGGAAAACTGGAAATATTTTTCTTCTAGGAGATGCCGCTCATCAAATGCCGCCCTTCATGGGACAAGGAATGAACTCTGGTTGTAGAGATGCTGAAAATTTATTATGGAAAATCAATGGAGTCCTAAAGGGAATTTATTCAGAAAATATCTTAGAGACATATGAAAGTGAGAGAAAACCACATGTTGACAAAATTACTCGAGCAGCAATCACCATGGGAAACATAATTAATGCAAAAAGTCATTTTAAAGCTTTTTTAAGAAATGCCACTTTAAGATTACAAAATATTTTTAGATCATCAGCTAATCTTTTTCCTGCAATGGTAGGGACTCGCCTTGGAAATGGTATCCATAAAGCAAAAAAAATTAAAAATGCAACTATTGAGAGATATTATTTTAATATAATTAAAGCTGTATTTTCAAATGGCAATATTAAAACAAGTGATGAGTTACTGGGAAAAAATTTTGGTTTAATTCTTAATGATTTCAAAAATAATTTAAAAATTTCAGAAGCAAATTTATCTTTACTTAAGAAACATAATTTTAAAATTATTAATTTTACTGAAAATAATAGTGAATCAAATTTTGATAATTATATATCCTGTCAAGAAACTCATGACGATATGAAGACGTACTGTGAGAGATATGATTGCAATGGTGTAATTGTAAGGCCCGACAAATATGTATATGACTTAATAAAATATGGGGAAAACGATAATCTTGAGATGGTAATTTCCAAAGTCTTAAAAAGTTTAAAAGAAAAAATAGATTTATAATATTTTAATGAAACTATAGTATTTGTTTAAAGTTTGATTACTCTCAATAGCGATAATTAACTCATCTTTTCCTACCTTAATTGCCTTTTCTTCATAATCTAGAAGCTCTGATTTATAACTTTCTCTAACTTTCAATCTATTAAAATAACTAATTAAATTTTTTCTTCCATTCAAGAAATAATTAGTAAGCTGTGACTCTTCTAGTCGGTGAAATAATACCATCCAGGTTATATCAGCTAAACTAAATTTATCACCATCGATCCATTTTTTTTCATTTAAATGATCATTTAGATCATCGAAATGAATATTTAAGTTTTTAACTGCAGACTTAGTAATTTTAAATAAAGGTGTGCCTTTTTTAAAAACACCATAGCTAAGTAGTTTAAACATTAGAAAGTTAAAAGCTCTAAATCGAACTGGATGTTTTATAAAATATTTTATGAATTTATAAATAGATATATTTTTTAGCATTGAAACAAATAGCGGCACTGTAAAAATTGAGACACAATTTCCTGCAAATTGATCCTGATTTTCGTTAGGCTCACCTACTAATGAGCCTCTTTTGACCCAATAATCTACAATCTCACTTTTACTCAATATTGGATTATATTTTTCAAGAAAAGCTATTTGTTCGTGCGACTCATAAATTGGGTTTCCATGATGAAGCAATACAGGGACAGTAGCTTTAGGATTAATTTTTAAAAACTTCTTCTCTAAGTTTTCACAATCGTTGGTCTCAATTATATCTATATGTTTTAACTCAGCAGCAATATCAAGTTCTTTTAAACAAACTCTTACTTTTCTCGAGCATAATGAAAAACAATTATGATAAAGTACCCATTCTTTATCAGTATCTAAGACTTTATAGTTCTGAAATCCAGATAAAGATACACTTTTCATTAAGTATTACTTTTCTTTTTTGAAGTCAGAAACAATTTCATTTAAAATTTGATTTGCGCTTACACCAGTTGGAAATCCACTATAATGTGCAACATGCAATATCATTTCTTCGAGCTTTTCTTTTGATATACCAAGATTTAATGCTCCTCTAAAATGAATCTTTAATTCATTTTCTCTATTTAAAGCAACAAGAACAGCAACTGTGATTAGGCTTCTTTCTTGAAGATTAATTACTTCATCTCTAGACCAAATCGTTCCGTAAAGAGCATCAACTATATGGGCCATAAAGTCCCTTGATATTGGTTTATCACCACTTTTGATGAGACCCATCTGCTCCATTATTTTAAGACCTTTTTCTCTTTTTTCTTTATCGATTTTATATGTCATAAATTATAATTGAGACTAATCTCATTTTATATATACTTCAATAAATGATTTTAAAAATATAAAAATAATAGAAAGAAAAGATAATGAGTGAACAAAAAGTATTTATGATAGCCAACCTAAAGATAAATGATAAAGATATATATCAAATATATGAAAAAGGCTTTTTCCCAATATTAAAAAAATATGATGGAGAATTTGTTACCTATGACGATTCTGTAGAAACTTTTGAAGGATCATCTCCTCTCGAAGGAAGAGCTATAATTTTTTCATTTCCATCGCCAGAAAAAGCGAGAGAATGGTTTAATGATCCTGAATATCAAGAGCTTGCAAAAAATAGACGGACTGCTGCAGAACTTAAAAATCTATCAATGATAAAAAGTCTTCCTGACAGAAAATAGAATAATTTCAATTATTTAGATTATCTATAGTTCTTTATATTTGTTTTAAATTACTAGAAAATAATAGATATGGCAGGAAGATTGGTTAGAAAGTTAGCCGAAAGAGACTGCTACTCTCTAGGTGAAAACGATACTTTAAAAACCGCTAGCGAAGCCCTAGCAAAAAATAATTTAGGTGCTATGCCTATACTAGCCTCAGGTGGCAAAGTTATTGGAATAATCTCTGAGAGGGATATTGCGAGAAAAATTCATCAAGAAAACTTTAGCAATGACGAAACAGTTACTAATATCATGACAAAAAAAATAATTTCTTGTGATCTTAATATTTCTGTTACTGAACTTATGGAAACCATGACTGAAAAAAAAATTAGACATATGCTTATTATGAATAATGATGAATTGAAAGGAATTGTATCAATTGGTGATGTCGTAAATCATTTAATTGAGAATTACAAAGAAGAAAATAAAAATCTAAGAAACTATATTAACAACTCTTAAATTTCATAGTCTCGGGATCTAGTATTTCCAAATTTCCAGAGGCAATATCATGCCATAGTCCATGAATAGATAGTGTGTCCTCCTCAAGTTCATTTTTAATAAAAGGAAACTCAATTAAATTATCAATAGATGTTTTGATACTAGTTTTTTCAAGTTCTTCTATTCCTGATTGGTCACTGTTGTGAAGTGAAAGTTTATTAAAAGCAGGCTTTAGGATACTAAGCCACTTATTTACAAAAAATAAATCAGCGTTTTTTTTATCATTTTTACATAAATGATATCCATTTTTAATTCCCCCACATCCTGAGTGTCCTAAAATAATAATATGAGATACTTTTAAACCACAAACAGCAAATTCGAGCGCAGCTGCAGTTCCAGTGTTATCACTATCTCGGTCATAAGGTGGAACAAGGTTTGCAATATTACGATGAATAAAAAAACTGCCAGGCTCAGTGTCAAATATTTGAGTTGATTGAACCCTAGAGTCTACACATGATATGATCATGGCTGAAGGTTTTTGACCTTCTAAAGACAATTTTTCAAACAAATTTTTATGTTTTAAAAACCCAGAAGACTTCCATCCTCTATATTGTGTAATAAGCTTATCTGGTAATGGTTTTATATAATCTGACTTATTTTTTTTAATCAAAATATTGTCCGTAGTAATTTATTAATTCTTCAGGCCCAAGTCTTTTCTGTTCCATCGTATCACGATCTCGAACAGTTACAGTTTGATTCTCAAGAGTTTCAAAGTCCACTGTAATACAAATTGGCGTACCGACCTCATCGTGCCTTCTATAGCTTTTACCAATATTTCCTGAATTTTCTAATATGACTCTACCCATACCGAGCATTTGTAATTTATTTTTTAAATCTTTTGCATGGTTTACTAGATCCTCATTATTTCTTTTAAGTGGAATGACTGCTGCTTTAATTGGTGATAAGTGAGGCTTGAGACTTAAGACTACCCTTGTCTTTCCCTCAACTTCTTCTTCATTATAGGCTTCGTTTAAGAGTGCAAACACACCACGTTCAACCCCTGCACTAGGCTCAATACAAAAAGGTATATACCATTCCTTCGTATCTAAATCCTGAACTGCTAATTTCGTGGTTGAGTCCTTGTTTTCCATTACTTCAGCCTTAATATTAAATTCAGATTGATTTTTAGAATGGGACCCTAAATCAAAGTCTTGTCTATTCGCTATTCCCTCTAACTCTTCAAATCCATGTGGAAACTTATAGAGTAAATCAGTAGTTGCTTTAGAATAATGAGAAAGATCATCTTTCGGCGCCTCGAATACTTCTAAATTTTCCTTTTTAATTCCCTGTTCAAGCCACCAGTCAATTCGAGATTGAACCCAATATTTGAACCATTCTTCATCAGTATCTGGCTTACAAAAAAATTCTAATTCCATTTGCTCAAACTCTCGAACTCTAAAAATAAATTTCCCCGGAGTGATCTCATTCCTAAAACTTTTACCCATCTGCGCAACACCAAATGGAACCACTCTATTAGTAGAATCAAGAATATTTTTAAAGTTGGTAAATATTTGCTGAGCGGTTTCTGGTCTTAAATATGCATAGGATGATCCATCGTCAACTGGACCAATTGATGTTTTGAACATTAAATTAAAAGGTCTAGCCTCTGTTAAATTTTTAGATCCACAATTTGGACATATACCATCTGTTAATTGATCCTCTCTCCATCTACTTTTACAATCCTTACAGTCGGATAATGGATCAGTGAATGTATCCTCATGTCCTGAATACTTTAAAACATTTGGAGACGTCAAAAGAGATGCATCAAGTCCTTCAACATCATCTCTTTGCCACACCATAGCTTTCCACCATGCTTGTTTTAAATTATTCTTAAGTTCGACTCCCATTGGTCCAAAAGAATAAAGTCCTTTTTGACCACCATAAATTTCATCTGATTGAAAAATAAATCCTCTACGTTTGCATAGAGCGACAAGATCCTCCATAGAATTAGAGACCATATCGTCCCCAGTATGAACTTTCTTTAATTGTCTCTTCGAGATCTCCAACTAAACTCAGTTGTGATGACTTACCGCCAATTAATCCTTTAATAAAAGATTTTTTAGATTCAATGTTTCTTATTTTAATTTTCTTTCCATAAGTCTTTTTTAAATAAGAATCGATATCGTCATTACTATCTACTAATCCAAGCTCTTTCGCTTGTTCACCTGTCCAAAACTCGCCATTAAATACTTTCTTTGGTTCTATTTTTTTCTTTCTGCTCCTTATTACTAAGTCTTTAAAGTTTTCAAATATACTATCTTGAACTTTTATTAACTTATCGACATCTTTTTTTGAAACATCCTCAAAAGGATCAAGAAAAGATTTTCTATCACCTTTAGTAAAAACTCTTCTTTTAATTCCAATTTTATCAATAAGCTTTTTGAATCCAAATGATGCACTTATTACGCCAATTGATCCAACAATAGAGCTCTTATTAGCAAATAACTTATCACCTGCGCACATTAGCATATATCCACCTGATGCAGCCACATCTTCAGCTACCGTAATTACCTCAGCATTATTTTCTTTCGCGCATGTTCTAATTTTTCTATAAATTAATTCTGACTGAACAGGTGAGCCTCCTGGAGAATTAATATTAATTATGACTAAGTGTGGTTTTTTAAAAGTAAAAGCACGTTCTATAATTTTATTGGTATTATCAAAAGTAAGTCCCTTTTGAAACCGACCTAAATCACCAATAACACCTCTGAGATTTACTACATTAATTCTTTTTTTTGAGCTGAACATAAATATATAAATATATTACTTAATTAACACTAATAACGTAGTATTTATATAAAGTTTATTATAAGTAAAATCAAAAATTAAGACATGAAAAAAAAAGATGAGAAAAATACTGATTTATTACCAATAAACAGACTCTTTAGGAGTCTCTCTCAATCAATAAGAAAAGTTGATAATCAAATAAAAAAAAATATTCAAGATGAAGAAAAGTTAATCACTCTTGCGGCTAGTCATCTTATAAATGCAGAAGGAAAAAAACTTAGACCTGTTCTCACTCTTTTATTTTCAAGATTACTTAAATACAGAGGTAAAGCACAATATAATTTAGCTGTATGTATTGAGTTTATACATAATGCAACTCTATTGCATGATGATGTAATTGATGGTGGCAAACTAAGACGAGGGAAAAAAAGTGCTAATCTTATTTGGGGCAATAAGATCAGTGTACTTGTAGGGGATTATCTTTTAAGCAAAGCATTCAAGCTTATGGTTGCTGATAAATCAATTAAAGTACTTCAAATATTATCAGAAACATCACTAATTCTTGCTCGTGGCCAGATACAAGATGTAAACAATTTATACAAAATTGATCTTAGTGAAAAAAAGTATCTTTCTATAATTAATTCCAAAACAGCGGAACTTTTTAGGGTTTCATGTTATCTTCCAAGTATAATTTCTGATCAACCTAAAAATATTCAAAAATCCCTCAATAGCTTCGGTTATCATTTTGGTATGGCATTTCAATTATCTGATGACATCCTTGATTATTTTGGAAAAAGTAAAAAGCTGGGAAAAATGATTGGTAAAGATTTTTATGAAGGAAAGGTAACTTATCCTATTATTCACGCTTATAGAAACACATCTTCTTTGAATAAAAAAAGGCTTAAAAAGTTTTTTTTGAAGAAAAAAAGATCAAAAAAGGACTTTATTGATACTCTTTCAATCATGGAAAGTTGTAACACTCATATTGAATCAATTAAATTTTTAAATAAATATCTTAAAAAAGCCAAAACAGCAGTTTTAAAATTTGAAGGATCTAGAGATAAGGTGTATCTTGATGCATTAGTAGAATATTTGCATATTAGAGATAAGTAATGTCATCAAATACATTTGGTAAACTTTTTAGATTTACAACTTGGGGGGAGTCTCATGGTCCTGCGATTGGCTGTGTCATAGACGGGTGTCCTCCAAATATTCAGCTAAATGAAAAAGATATTCAAAAATTTCTAGATAAAAGAAAGCCTGGAACCTCCAAATTTGTTACCCAAAGAAAAGAAGACGATAAAGTAATAATTTTATCCGGCGTATTTAATGGAAAAACAACTGGAACCCCTATTTCTCTCATCATATGGAATAAGGATCAAAGATCAAAGGACTATGGTGATATAAAAAGTAAATTTAGACCTGGTCATGCAGATTTAACATATTTTTTAAAATATCAAAATAGAGATTACCGTGGTGGAGGAAGATCTTCAGCAAGAGAAACAGCATGCAGAGTCGCTGCTGGTGCTATAGCAAGAAAGGTCATTAAGCATTTAACTAAAAAAGATATCTTAATACATGGAGCAGTTATCCAAGTTGGAGAAATAGCTATTAATCCAAGAAACTTTGATTGGAAAAATACAAATAAAAATCCATTTTTTTGTCCAGATAAAAAGATAATTCCAATTTGGGAAGAATATTTAGATGCTATTAGAAAAAAAGGATTATCGGTTGGTGCAAAAATTTTTGTTGAAGCTAAAAATGTTCCTACGGGTCTGGGTGAGCCTGTTTACAGTAAACTAGACTCAGATCTTGCCTCAGCTATGATAAGTATCAATGCTGTCAAAGGAGTAGAGATTGGTCTTGGAAATAATTCTGTTGATATCACTGGAGCTGAAAATTCTGATGAACTCAGAGTGAATAAAAATAAAAAGATTATTTTTTCCTCAAATAATTCTGGAGGGATACTCGGTGGTATTTCATCAGGACAAGATATTCAATTATCTGTTGCAATAAAGCCTACCTCATCAATTTTAAAATCACAAAAAACAATAAATGATAAATATAAAAATACTAACATATCTACTCGAGGTAGACATGATCCATGCGTTGGGATTAGAGCTGTTCCAATAGTTGAAGCAATGACAGCATGTGTATTGGCTGATCATTTGATGAGAAATAAAGCTCAGTGCGGCTAGACAACTAAATCCCTTACATAATCAATCATCTGAAAACTTTCACTTCTCTTAAAGTTCAGGTTATTCATTATTTTGATACATTTTTTGTAAAGTCTATCTCTTTTTAACATATACATCTTAGTATCTTTCTTATTCATTTTTGGAAAATCAGAAAAATCGTCATTTATTTGGAAAATTTCTCCAATAACCATACCCAATTGATACATTTTATTTTGTGTTGTTTTTGATTTAGACGAAGCAATCGCAACCGATTGACAACAAAATGCCATCAACATTCCAGTTTTATATTTATTAATTTTTAGCCTTTTTTTCATATTATATTTTTTTAAGGATAGATCTTGATATTGTCCCTTCAGCAGACCTTCTTCGCCAGAAATAAATGTTAGCTCTTTCACTAAGTTAGACCTAACATCATTTTCAATTTTGAAAGATTTAGAAACAAGAAGTTCAAATGCCTTAGTTAGTAAAGCGTTGCCTGCTAAAATAGCCGTATATTCATTAAACTTATAATGGGTGGTTTTTTGACCTCTTCTATATTTATCATTATCCATTGCTGGAAGATCATCATGCACTAGTGAATAATTGTGTAACAGTTCAACTGTACCTGATAGATACATAGTAAGATTGAGTGGCAATTTAAATTCTTTAGCCATTACGGATACAAGGTAAGGTCTAAATCTTTTGCCACCAGAAAATACTGAATAATGAATAGCTCTATCTAAATTATTTTTTTTTATTAAAATCTTTTTTGATAAAAATAGTTCAAATTTTTTATTGAATGATTCAATATTTTTTAATGTCTCCATGGGAGCAATTATTTTGTTTTTTTTGAAATTTTACCTTCACTAGATACTTGAATTTCTTCAAGTTTCATAACTGCTTCATCTAATTTTTTCTGACAGTGAGCTCTAATTTGGGAACCTCTTGTATAATATTGAATTGACTTGTCCAAATCAATATTTCCACTCTCTAGATTATCAACGATTTCTTCTAATTCTGACATAGCATCTTCAAATGATAATTTTTTAATGTCGTTTGGTATTTCAGTCATTGTTTTGTAACACTTTTAAATGAGTAATCATTGATTGTTCAAGGGCATGAATATCATAGCCACCTTCTAACATAGATACAATCTTACCCCCACAATACCGATTTGCAAGTGACTTTAATTTCATTGTTATTACTTCGAAATCTTTTTCAATTAAATTCAGATTTGCCAATGGATCTGCAGTATGAGCATCAAACCCTGCAGATAATATTATAAAGTCTGGTTTTTGCTCATCTAATCCTTGCATTATTTTTTGATCAAAAATTTCTTGATAAATCTCAGAACCAGTTCCAGCTTTTAGTGGTACATTAATTATATTTCCACAACCAGTTTCATTAGTATCTCCTGTCCCAGGATATAATGGGTACTGATGAGTAGAATAATAGTGAACTTTTGAATTATTATAAAAAATATCTTGAGTACCATTCCCGTGATGAACATCAAAATCAATAATTGCAATATTTTCAAAATTATAGGCATTGATTAGATAGTGAGCTAAAATTGCTACATTGTTAAATACGCAAAACCCCATGGATCTATCATAACAGGCATGATGACCTGGTGGTCTGACAATACAAAATGAATTTTTAGCGTGTCCTTTCATGATCATATCTGCAGCATCTATTCCCGAGCCAGCAGCTTTTAATGTTGCTATTTTTGACTCTTTTGAGACAGGAGTTTCTTGATCAAGATATACAATTTCTTCATTATTGGGAAATCGAAGGAGTGTCTCTGCAACAAAGTCTTTTGCATGAGCCTCATTAATCAGCTTTATATCAATTTCATCAGGTTCAAAAATAGATATATTTTTAAAATCTTCTTTTTTGATTAATTCAAGTATATTCTCAACGCGAGATGAGCATTCAGGATTATTAAGACTTGAAACGTGTCCTTTAAAACTATTATCATAAAATATAGATGTAATTGTCATAAAAATGTTAAATAAAATCAAAAAATCTAGTAACGATACTATTCAATTGGTAAGTAGAAGTCTACAAAATGGTGAGGTTATTGTTATGCCTACAGATACTGTTTATGGTCTCGCTGCTCTAGCAGAGGATGAGTATGCCGTTAAAAAAATATTTAAGATTAAAAATAGACCTAAAACAATGCCATTGATTATTTTTGTTCGGTCTTTAGAAGAAGCAAAAAAAATAGCTGAATTTAATGAGCTAGACATCATTTTAGCTAAAAATTTTTGGCCAGGTCCATTAACTTTGATTTTAAATAAAAAAACGAAAAAAATTTACAATGGCGATAAAAGACTGTCAAAAATAGGAATAAGAATTCCAAGAAATAAAGCTATGTTAAGCCTTCTTAATAATATTAAAAAACCTTTAGCTACAACAAGTGCTAATTTACACAAAGAAAAAAATGAAAGAAGCATCAAAAATCTTAAAATATTGTTGAGTAAAGATCTAAAGACTGCAATCTTTAGTAATGAAAAAATGACCTTCAAAGAGTCTACTCTTGTTGCAACATATGCTAATGAAGTTAAAATATTAAGGCATGGACAATTAAATAAATCACAAATAAGAAAGGTTATAAAATCTCATGGCTATTCGCACAAAATTAAATGAATTATTAAAAGTGGATCATCCAATTATGCTCGCTGGAATGGCTGGAGTTGCATATAGTGAAGTATGCGCAGCTGTAAGTAATGCAGGAGGATATGGTACTTTAGGAGCTGCAAATATGTCTGTTGAAGAAATTAAAAGTGAAGCTAAGAAAGTAAGAGAATTAACTGATAAACCTTTTGGCATTGATTTATTATCACCTGTTCCTGATCAACTTGAAAAAGGTGTCGATGCAATAATCGAAAGTGGGGCATCTTCTTTCATTGCAGGCCTTGGAGTTCCATTTCCAATAATCGAAAAACTTCATGATGCCGGCTTGTTGGTCATAAGTATGTGTGGAACTGTTAATCATGCAAAAAAAGCAGAGCAAGCAGGTTGCGATATTGTAGTAGCTCAAGGAACCGAAGGTGGAGGACACACTGGTAAAATTGGAACAATGGCACTAGTGCCTCAAGTAGTAGATGCTGTTAAAATTCCTGTAGTAGCGGCTGGATCAATTATCGATGGTCGAGGATTGGCAGCAGCTCTAGCTTTTGGTGCAGTTGGGGTTTGGGTTGGAACAAGATTTATTATGTCAACAGAAGCTCATGCACATCAAGATGCAAAAGATCATATGTTAGATGCAAGTATTGAAGATACAATCATTACTCGTTCTTACACTGGCAAACCTTGTAGATGTATTCAAAATGATAGAATAAAAAGATTTGAAGATAATCCAGATCAAATTCAAAAATTTCCTCTTCAATACATGCAAACAATTCAGGATGATGTATTTGGAACTATTGGTGGAAAAATAAAAGAAATAAATGTTAATGAAGACTGCTTGCCCAGCGGTCAGGGTATTGGAGGTATAAATGATATATTGTCATCTAAACAAATTGTAGACAATATGATAAGTCAGGCATCCAGTATATTAACTAGCGGTAACAATTTTATTTCTAATTAAGCATCAACAAATGCATTGAAAGAAAAGCATCTTCTTTCACCTTCACCTCTAAAAGGGTGAACTTCATGCATTAAAAAAGCTGGAAAAATATAAAAATCTCCTACTTTAGGCTTAAAAGTTTCTCGATGTTTTACCAGTGGTGGGCTATTTCTTGGCAAAGAAACTCTTCCATCAAAGAACGAAATCAAACCCGCCAAGTCCTTTTCTTTATTATTTTTTATTGATAATGGAATTTTCAGATACCCTACTCCACTAATATTTCCTCGATGTAGATGAGGTGGATTAAAGTCGCCTGCATATTGACTAACTATCCATACTTTATCAATTCTTATTTTTTTAACTTTAATATTCAAAGTTTGCTTATAATAATCTTTGATTGATTTTTTAATAACATTTTCAATTCCAGATTTGAGAACTTTCTGCGGTACTCTAAATTGCTGTTTCATACTTCCAATCAATTGACTATCGAAATCATATTTTTTTGTTAACCCACTATTACTGACTACTTTCTCTGAAAATCGGTTTAATTTAGTTACAGTAGTCTTTGTAAGTTTAGTTATTCCAATTGTGGGGCCAAATGGTTTAATTACTTTCATAAATTTCCTCTATGGTGCGCCCGGAAGGACTTGAACCCTCAACCCTCAGATCCGAAGTCTGATGCTCTATCCAATTGAGCTACGGACGCAAATATATTATTATGTGAGTTAACATGCTTTTATTAAAGATACTAGAAAAATTGGGTAGAATGAAGGTTGTGATGGACAGAGGTCCTTCACATAAAGACTATCATTTAGCAAAACCTTGGACTAAAAGGTATTATTTGATTTTTAGACACCGCCCCAAGTGGTTTCCTTTTAATATTTTGATTCATCATATTTTAGACAATGATCATGGAGTAGGACTTCATAATCATCCTTTTCCATTTATTACAATAATCATTAAGGGAGGCTATTGGGAAACAAATAGTCAAGGAGAAAAAACTTGGAGAAAAAAAGGCTATATTGGATTCAGAAGCGCAAATACTCTTCATAGAGTTGATCTTGAACCTGGTATAAAACCTGTTACTATTTTTTTTGCAGGGCCATATGGTTTTAGAAAAGGAGAAAGAAGTAAGTATGGAGAGTTAGGAAATTAATTTTCGTAAATATGACCTTAATTTTGCATCTTTCTTTAATTCATACTCTCTCTTCATGGCTTCAGACTTAGAATTTAATTCTTCTTTATAAAGAAGTTTCCATTTATATCCCCTTGTTGACTTAGCTCCCTTAGAACTATTATGGGCTTCTAGTCGCTTTTCAACATTGTTTGTCCACCCAACATAGGTTTTATGAATTGTTGACTTTGTTCCAATTACATAAACAAAAAATCTCATTCATAAAAGTTTATATTGAAATCATCGAATAATAAAATATAGTATTTTTAATAAAAATCGGAGATATCATATGAGAGTTACTCTTACAGTTTTAGCCATCAGTTTCATGATTACTGCTTGCACAACAATCCAGGGTATTAATGAGACTATTAAAGGTGATGGCGTTCCTTATATTCCAGGAATTTAACAATTCATGTCTACCTCTCAATCTGAGGTAGACATAAATCTTTGTAATATTCTGCAACGATTCTTAATTTCATAACGGCTTACTATTTCAATAATATATTTCTATGGCGAGAGTTCAAATATCTGGCACAGGCCTGTTTACCCCAAAAGAATCAATTTCTAACGAAGAGCTTGTAAGCTCATTCAATAAATTTGTTGATGAATATAATGAGTCTAATAAAGAAAGTATTCAAAAGGGTGAAGTAAGTGCTCTTGAAAAATCCAATGCAGATTTTATTGAAAAAGCTTCTGGTGTAAAGTCAAGATACGTCCAAGATAAATCTGGAATACTCGATACTTCTTTTATGAGACCAAAACTTAGAGAGAGAAGTGAAAATGAACTTTCTAATTTAGCAGAGATAGGTTCAATAGCGGCCCGAGATGCAATTTCAAATGCAAAAATAGAGCCTGACAAAATCGACGCGGTGATTGTTGCATGTTCAAACTTAGAGAGACCATACCCAGCAATTGCTATAGAAATCCAAAATGAATTAGGAATAAAGGGATTTGCCTATGATATGAATGTTGCCTGTTCATCAGCAACATTTGGAATTCAAAACATATACGATATGATCAAAAGTGGATCAATTCGTTCAGCTGTGATGATAAATCCTGAAATGTGTAGCGGTCATTTAAATTTTAAAGATAGAGATTGTCATTTTATTTTTGGAGATGTTGCGACTGCTGTCGTTTTAGAAAAACTTAAGGAAGAACAAATATCTGAAAATTGTTATGAAGTTCTTGGAACTAAACTTCTGACTGAATTTTCAAATAATATCAGAAATAATTATGGATTTCTTAATAATTCATCTCCTGAAGGTATAGGTAAAGCTGATAAGCTGTTTCATCAAAATGGAAGAAAAGTATTTAAGGAAGTAGTACCTAAAGTTGCAAGCCTTATAAAGGATCATTTAGAATCACATAGTATTGATATTAATAAAATTAAAGGTATGTATTTGCACCAGGCAAATGAAAGTATGAATAAATTAATTTCTAAATATCTTCTAGGATTTGAAGCTGATCAGAGTCTTGCTCCCATCGTACTTGATGAATATGCCAACACAAGTTCAGCTGGTTCAATTATTGCATTCCACAAAAATAATGAAAATCTATCAAAAAATGACTTAGCAATAATATGTTCTTTTGGCGCAGGGTACTCAATTGGAAATGTGATTGTAAAAAAAATAGCCTAATAAATTGGCTCTTTTGAAAATAATCTTCTAACCATTGGCTCAAAATGTTCTAGTGAGTAAGACTCATAATCTGGATCAAAAGACTTCTGATCCCATTTTTCACAAAAATTCACTGTATCTTGATAATATGGATGATCCTTAAATTGATCTCTTACGTTACGATCTCTTCCAACGTGGTGGGCATAATAATACTCTTGAAACATTCCATGATGTAAAATTATCCAATAAACTTTTTCAGAAACGTAAGGCCTTAATATGGCTGCAACTAATTGACTATGATTGTTTGGAGCTAAGCTATCACCAATATCGTGTATTAAAGTTGCGACAATCATTTCTTCATCTGCTCCATCTTTCTCAGCCCTAGTAGCAGATTGCAAAGAGTGCTCTAATCGTGAAACCTTATATCCATCCAATGACTCTCCTAAGTTTTTTAGCTCTTGTAAAATACGGTCTGGTAAACCACTTACAAACTCATGCTCATATCTAGTCAATAATTCATAATCGGCTTTTGTACCGTTTTTCATCTCAGTAAAACTTACTTTTTTTAAATTTTTATTCATGAGCTAGCAACTTATATTTACTTTCTGCAGAGTCATGGTCAATATAAAGTCCTTGTAACCATCGACTACCTTCTGCTGTATTGTAACTTGTTCTACCATGCAATGTTCTATAATTATTCATTATTAAAAGTGATCCTGGATCAAGATGAAATTTTAGCACATATTTATCTGAGTTGATCATTTCGTGCATTAATCTCTTAGATTCGTAGAATTTTTCTAACTGGTCTGGTTGTTGATAAAATACAAAATCAAGACGATTACTGTATTTTATTTGCTTCAGCTCTCCCCTCTCACTTAGTTTGATTATTTTTCCTGTTTTCTCCAATACTGCATCTTTATCTTTGAATTTAAAATTTATTAGAGTTTTAGATAATGTTTCAAACACTTCTGGTTTCTTATTTTTTAGATCAGAAGCGACTTTAAATCCATCAACAACTGTTGAGTCACCTCCTTCGCAACTATTTTCAATACAAAAAAGGAATTGAATTGAAGGAACTGGCTTTCTATAAGGGTTATCTGTGTGCGACTCTAGTTCAATTGATGTATATGCAAGATCATTAGGCTGTTTCTGGGAAACTACATTAAATAACTTTCCAAAATTAGTTTCTCTAATATATCCAATTTTATTGGCAAAATTAATGACTTCTCCATCTTTAGGGTCTAAGCCTGAAACTAATACAAATCCATATTGGTGATAATAATGAAGGATCTTTAATAATTGATCATCTTCATTTTCATCATAATTAAATTCAAAATTTTTTAATTCTATATTTGAATTATCCCATAAGATTTGTTCTGGCAACCCTTTTGATCTTTGTAATTCTTTTGACAACGATTTTAGGCAATACTCAGCTGTGTGATCATCAGAAAACTTAATTCTAACTTTCTCTTTATTGATACGGGTAAGATCACTGATTTTTAAATCAACAGGTAGTTTTTCAGGATCATAGAGTCTCTGTAAAGAATTTTGATCAACCATATTTTCTTCATTTGATCTTTCTCTTATCCAGAGTGGGTGTAAATTATAGACTGAGCCTTCAATTTCTATTTTTACTTCATTTTGATCATAATCTATTTTCATAACAGAGATATAATCCTATTTTTTCAATTCTTCAATATTTTGATATTGACTTAGACATTCAGGATTTGCCAAAGCCTCAAGATTCTTGATTTTAATATTATTAATTGTATCTCGTACAGATAACTCAGATATTTTACCACTTCTTGTTCTTGGGATATCTGTTACTGAAATAATTTTTGATGGAACGTGCCGTATGGATGTAGCCTCTTTTATTTTGTTTTCTATTCTACTTATTAATGACTGATCTAATTTAAAATTACTATTTAGAGTTACAAATAATATAATTCGTACATCATCATTCCAAATCTGACCTACAACTACTGACTCATTTATTTCTTCAAAAGACTCAACAACTCTATATATTTCAGCTGTTCCAATTCTAATTCCACCTGGATTAAGAGTTGCATCTGATCTTCCATAAATAACTATACCACTATTAATGGTGTATTGTGCAAAATCACCTTGAGACCATATATTTTCAAAAGTTGAAAAATAAGATGTAATATATTTTTTCTTGTTTGGGTCATTCCAAAAACCAATTGGCATACTTGGAATACTAGACTTACATACTAACTCTCCTTTATCTTTTGTCGTGTTACCATGTTCATCAAATATATCAGCATCTACACCAAGACATTTTACTTGTATTTCTCCTGAATAAACTGGAAGATTTGGATTTCCTGCAACAAAACATGACACTATATCAGTGCCACCACTTATTGATGCTAAGTGAACATCTTCTTTGATAGACTCATAGACATATTTAAAACAATCACTTGATAATGGAGAGCCTGTAGAAAGAATACATTTTAAACTTTCTAGACAAAAGTTGTCCTTTATAGAAATTTGAAAATTTCTTAGTGCATCAATATATTTTGCACTTACCCCAAAAATATCTAATTTTTCTTCCTCTGCAATTTTAAAAAGTGAGTCTTTCTGAGGAAAAAAAGGAGATCCATCGTATAATAGTATTGATGCATTTGAAGATAATGCTGTTATTAACCAATTCCACATCATCCAGCCACAGGTAGTAAAGTAAAATATTTTATCATTTTTCTTTAAATCGCAATGTAGCTGTTGTTCTTTCATATGCTGTATTAATGGTCCACCAGTATTATGAATAATACACTTTGGCTTTCCTGTAGTTCCACTAGAATATAAAATGTACATTGGGTCGTTAAAATAAGTCTTTTCAAACAAAATCTCTTTATTTAAATCTTTGTTAGTAAAAATTGTTTCCAGATCAATATCAAAATTATTTGTTGTTACATTCATTTCAGGGTAATTCATTAAAAATTTATGTTTTATTGATTCTAAGCGTCTCATTACTTCAATATTTTTTTCTGAAATATCAATAAATTTTCCTCCATAGTGATAAGAATTAGTAAACATTATTGCTACAGGCTCAATCTGTGAGAATCTATCCAAGATTGCATCGACACCAAAATCAGGTGAGCAACTGCTCCAAATTGCTCCTATTGAATTTACAGCTAAGAAACTAATAATTGTATTAGGTGTATTTGCCGCTACAGCTACGATACGATCATTTTTTTTGATACCAATAGATTTTAAATAATTACTTAATTTGCCAACTTTTTCTTGAATTTCGGTCTTGCTTAATACTTGTCTTATGCCTAATTCATTTCTAAAAATAATCGGCTCATCATTAAGAGATAACAAAATATTTTCTGCATAATTAATCTCTAGATTTGGGAAAAATGACTGATCATATATCTTATCTTTAAAATTAATATTAAGTTGATATGCTCCTCCAGTCTTAATATCTAAAAAATCAATTAATTTAGGCCAGAAATTAAAGCTTTCTTTAATGCTCCAATTCCACAGTTCCTCATAGTTATTATTAAAATCAAGACCATCTTTACTTGCTAAAAAATTATAAAAATTATAAAGATTTGACTCCTCTAATCTACTTTTTGAAGGTTTCCAAAGTGGCTTTTCCATGTTTTTCTATCTTGCTTTAATCAGTAAATCAGCTTTATAGTAAGCTATTAAATAACTCTTAAAAATAAAAAAATATATATGAATAAAAATGTAATAATTTCATGCGCCGTTACTGGATCTGGAGATACGGTAGACAAGCACCCTGATATTCCTGTAACTCCAAAACAGATTGCTGATGCTGCAATTGAAGCTGCGTCTGCAGGAGCTGCAATTGCCCATATGCATGTAAGAGATATAGAAACTGGAAAAGGTTGCCGTGATGATGAATTATACAAGGAAGTTGTAAGTAGAATTAAAGAATCTGGGACTGATGTAATTATAAATTTAACTAGTGGTATGGGTGGAGATATTGAAATAGGCCCAGAAGATAATCTCATGAAATTTGGTCCAAATACTGATTTTGTCAACGCATTAGAAAGATTAAGCCATGTAGAAAAAATATTACCAGATATATGTTCATTAGACTGTGGAACGTTAAATTTTGGTGATGGAAATATGATATATGTCTCTACTCCTGAACAATTACGTCTTGGTGCGAAAAGAATTCAAGAGCTTGGTGTAAAACCAGAGTTAGAAATATTTGATACTGGTCATATGTGGTTTGCAAATAAAATGCATGAAGAAGGATTGTTGGATGATCCTGCTTTGTTTCAAATATGTCTTGGCATACCTTATGGAGCACCAGCTAATACTTCATCGATGAAAAATATGATTGATATGTTGCCTACTGGAAGCAATTGGGCTGCATTTGGAATTGGCGCAATGCAAATGCCAATGGTCGCTCAAGCTGTTCTACTTGGTGGTAATGTAAGAGTAGGCCTTGAAGATAATTTATATTTAGAAAAAGGCGTATATGCTTCAAATGGTTCACTTGTTGAGAAAGCTGCAACAATTATAAACAATCTTGGCGCAAATGTAATGGGTGTGAGTGAGGCCAGAAAAAAACTTGGTCTAAAAAATTGAAAAAAAAAACTATTTCTATTATTGGAACTGGTGTTATAGGAGCAGGCTGGGCCGCTAGATTTTTAGCCAGTGGACATAATGTGAAAGCATATGATCCAAATAAGAAAGCATTAAAAAATCTTCAAAAAGATGTAAAAAATGCTTTAGCTTCTCTTAGGAAAGTTGGCTTGAATAAAAATGCATCATTAAGAAACTTAAAATGTTATTCTACAGTTAATGCCGCAATTAAAGATGCAGATTTTATTCAAGAAAATGCTCCCGAGAATGAAAAAATAAAAACTAAACTTTTGAAGCAAATTGATTCTGTTTCTGATAAGAGTGTGGTTATCGCATCAAGCTCATCCGGACTTTTGCCATCTAAAATTCAATCTATGTGTAAATATCCTCAAAGAGTTTTAATTGGACATCCTTTTAATCCCGTTTATTTATTGCCATTGGTAGAAGTGGTTGGAGGAAAAAAAACTTCTAAAGTATATATCAATAAAGCAGTTAAGGTTTACGAAAGTATTGGCATGAAACCACTTATAGTTAGAAAAGAGATTGAGGGATACATCTCTGATCGACTTCAAGAGGCTTTATGGAGAGAGTCTCTTCACTTAATTAAAGATGGAATAGCAACGACAGATGAAATCGATGATGCAATTGTTTATGGTCCAGGACTGAGATGGGCTTTTATGGGGGTCTGTTTAACTTTTCACCTAGCTGGTGGTGAATCAGGAATGAAACATATGCTTGAACAATTTGGTCCAGCCCTCAAATTACCATGGACTAAATTGAAAGCTCCCACTTTAGATAAAAAATTAAAAAACTTGATGATTTCAGGTACTCAAAAACAGTCAAAAAAATTCAGTATTCACGAATTAGAAAAACAAAGAGATATTTTTTTAATTGAAATAATGAAAACATTGAATAAGCATCAAAAAAATAAATTTCCAAATTGGAATAAAAAGTTTAATAATTTTAAATAATAAATGGAATCTAAAATTAGAATTTTAAATGCTGAGAAAAAAGAGCGTTCAATACAAATCGAATGGAGTGATGGCAATACTAGTGACTACAATTTCTTATGGCTTAGAGATAATTGTCCATCTGAAATTCATCCAACTGCACGGGAGAGAACATTTAACCTTCTGACAGTTTCAGAAAGTATTCATCCTAAAAGTTTCACTATTTCAGAAGATAATAGTTTATCAATTAAATGGAGTGAAGGAGATCATTCTAGTAATTATAGCTATGAATGGCTTAGAAAAAATTGTTATACATTAAAAAATTCAGTTCCATACAAAACACCTTATCAATTATGGGATCATTCAATTCAGAATAACATCGAAAAAATTCAAATTGAATGTGATGAAATAATGAGCAGTGATGAAGGAGTAACAAAATATCTTGAACAACTCCATTATTATGGAATTTCTCTTGTTCAGAATGCACCTACCTCCAAGAAGTCTGCAGAAGATGTTTTAAAAAAAATCAGTCACTTTAGAGAGACTTTTTTTGAAACTCCATTTGAAGTAATCAATATTCCTAATCCTAATAATTCAGCCTATACTGCACTTGGTCTAAGAAATCATCTTGACTTGCCATATTTCGAAATTCCACCTGGCTATCAATTTCTTCATTGTCTCGTTAACAAAGCTGATGGCGGTGAGTCAGTGGCATTAGATGGATTTAAAGTAGCATCTTTTATGCAAAAAGAATTTCCAGAGTATTTTAAAATTCTAACTGAAACTCATGTAAAATTTTGTAACCGTGATTATACACAAAATACAACAAGGATTCACTACTCGCCACTAATCACACTAACAAAAGATAATGACTTTAATATTATTAGATTTAGTGTTGCATATATGAGCATTATGGACTGTACGCCTGACAAAATGGATTTATTTTATAAAGCTTATAGAAAATTTGCCGAATTACTTCACGATAAAAGATTTACAATTAATTTTAGATTAAAAGCAGGTGATATCTTTTCTTTTAATAATTTAAGAGTATTACATGGAAGAACTGAATTTGATCCAAATTCAGGCGAAAGACACTTACAAGGATATTATATAGACCGCGATGAAATAATTGGAAGATTAAACTTTCTCAAGAAAGTCGAATCTTAATATCTCTTTAGAATATTTGCTACTTCTTCTCTAGAAACTGATCCAACAATATTTTTTTCATCATCAGTAACACTTAGTACAGACTCTCCATCTAAAAATAAAGGTAAACAAGATTCTATGTTACTATCCATTGCAACTTTTGGACAGTCGGAGCCACTCTGAATACTATCTTTCATAATGGTTTTTATTTTAAGAACTTTAGTGCGATTTACATCTTTTACAAAATTAGTGACATATTCATCAGCAGGACTTAGTAATATATCCTCTGGTTTTCCATCTTGTACAAGTTTACCACCATTTAAAATTGCAATTCGATCGCCTAATTTTAAAGCTTCATCCAAATCATGAGTTATAAATACAATTGTCTTTTTTAGATTTTTTTGAAGCTCTAATAATTGATCCTGCATATCAGACCTAATTAATGGATCCAGAGCACTGAATGCTTCATCCATCAATAAAATATCAGGATCATTTGCTAAAGCTCTAGCTAAGCCGACTCTTTGTTGCATTCCACCAGAAAGTTGATTTGGAAATTTATACTCAAACCCATTTAAACCAACTTTATCAATCCAAAACATAGCTGTTTCATTTGACTCAGATTTATCAACACCTTTAATACTTAATCCAAGTTGAACATTATCAACTATATTTTGATGCGGGAATAAACCAAATCTTTGGAAAACCATGCCTGTTCGATTTCTTCTGAATTCTAACAACTCATTTTTATTTAATTTAGTAACATCCTGGTTATCAACCATCACCACACCTTCTGTTGGCTCAATCAGACGATTTATATGTCTAATCAATGTAGATTTTCCAGAGCCTGACAGTCCCATTATTACTTGGATAGATTGCTCCTCAATATCAATATTAATATTATCAAGTCCTAAAACATGATTATGTTTTGCTAATAACTCATCCTTATCAAGACCTTCCTTAACTTCGCTAGTTAAGCCTTTAGCATTATGGCCAAAGATTTTATACAAATTCTCAATTTTGATTTTTACATTACTCATGGGAACCTTGTCTATGCTGCTGAAGCCTTTTTCCAAATGACTGGGATACCCTATCAAAAATAATTGCTAAAACTACTATGGCTAACCCATTTAAAAGACCCATAGTGAAGTATTGATTGGCAATTGCCTTTAAAACTGGCTGGCCCAACCCCTTAACACCGATCATTGAAGCTATTACTACCATAGCTAATGCCATCATGATTGTTTGATTGATGCCTGCAAAAATAGTTGGTAGTGCAAGAGGCAATTGTACCCTAAATAGTTTTTGTGAACGATTTGCTCCAAATGCTTCTGCAGCTTCTAAAACTTCTTTATCAACTTCTCTAATACCAAGGTCCGTTAATCTAATAATTGGCGGAATTGCATATATCACAACTGCTAACAGTCCTGGAATTTTACCAATACCTAGCAACATAACTACTGGGATTAGATAAACAAAGCTCGGCATTGTTTGCATTATATCTAATATCGGAGAAATAGATGCTCTTGCTCTATCTGATCCCGACATAAGAATGCCAATGGGAATACCAAAACCAATTGATAAAAACGTACAAACTCCAATTATACTTACCGTTGACATCGTATCTTCCCACATTCCAAAATATCCAATGAATATAAAAGCAATGAAAGATCCAATTGTTAAATAGATACTTCTACTTCCAAAATAAATAAGAGCTAGGAAAACAATTAATACGACTATCCAAGGTGAATTTTGAAGTAGTTTTTCAAACCAAATTAAAAAAAATAATACAGGATCAAATACCGCTTCAATTGCGTCTCCATACTCTCTTGAAAATTGACGATAAGCGCCATCAACAGTTTTTTTAAATGCCCTTAGCCCACTTTTACTCATTTCAGGGAAAGCAGTAAAAAATTCTGTGAAATTCATAATCTGATAATCTTAATTTATTAATAAAATAGCAGACCTAATAAATAGGCCTGCTATTTTTAAAGTGCATTAATTAAAGTGCGTTTTCTATCTTTAAACGAGCACCGAAGTCAACCCAGTCATGCCACTCCGTATAATTTTCTAAGAAATAATACGCTGCGTCCTCACCAGTTGCTTGGTTATCATCTTTCCATGCTAATAAAGCATTGATAGTGTTGTTTGGAAGAGACCTTTTAACAATATAGTCCATTCCAACACCAGCATTTTGTTTAAAGTTATCTGTCACAACAGTATACACTGATGAAACAACCCATGAATTTTTCTGAGGGTTTGCGCAGTCTTCTTGTGAAGTACAACTATTCCACTCTTCATTGTCATGAGGAACATCAAAGCTCAATTTTTTCATTGGATATTTACCAAGAATTGCAGTTGGAGCCCAGTAGTAACCGAACCAGCCTTGTTCTTTTTCGTAGGCTTCAGCAATTGAACCTGCTAGCGCACCACCAGAACCTGGATCAATTATTCTAAATCCTGCTTCTTCACCGCCAAAAGCTCTAAATAAATTTCCAGTACTTAACTGACAGTTCCAACCTGATGGACAAGTGTATAAACCACCACCATCTCCCTCTGGATGAGGAAATAGGTCAGGTCTTGCTAAAGCATCAGATACAGTTTGAATCTCAGGGTTTGCATCAGCTATATACTGAGGAATCCACCATCCTTCTTCACCTGTGTCCGAAAATACCTCTGCTGCATAATGAAGTCTTCCTTCTGCAGTTGCCGCATCAAGAGCAGTTCTTACAGCATTAATCCATAATTCAGGCGCAACATCTGGTTCACCTTTTTCCATCATAGATGTAGCTGTAGGCATTGTAGCTCCAGGAACTAGTTCTATTTCACAACCGTATCCATTTTCAAGAACTACCTTATCAATATGGGCGAACATTTCTGCTGATGCCCAGTCCATTTCAGCAACAGTAATCTTACCACATGAAGCATAAGCTTGAGATGAAAATCCAGCCATTCCAAGGGCAAATATTCCTGTAACTATTATTTTTTTTAATAAATGCATTTATATTCTCCGTTTTTTTTATTAATAAAATTATTGAAACACATATAAAGCCTACGATCTACCCCAAAAGTAGATTATTCACTTATTTTTTTATATAAACTAACTTATTGATTCAGCTGATTTATTTCCAAGATAGATTTCAATTAAAGGAGCGCTCATTACAAATAATGCTCCTAAGAATTCTCTGATAGTGATAACTTCATTTGCTAACAAGTAGGCTGATACAATTCCAATAACAACCTCAAACATCAATAAAATTCCTGCTCTTCCAGGGTCAACCTGATCTTGTCCATATGTCACTAGCCAGTATCCTGGCAGCAGCCAAATAAAGGCAAAGATTAAAACTATTAAAAGTGTTTTAGAAAAGATCTCGCTATTATACCCTGATAAAACTTGGCCATCAGGTAAATAAGTTGCAAGGACTACAAAAAGACCCCCGATTAAAATAAAAATTGAAGTTCCAAAATTGACATCAAGGTCCTTATTTATTCTGATTAAAGTTGCACAGACTGACCACATTAAACCAGCAATAATTCCAAAAAGATCAGCAGTAGATTGTGGTAAAAAATTTCCTTGATCAAAACCAGTAATTATAAATAAGCCAGTGAAACCGGCTGAAATAGATAAAAAACGATAAATTGTTATAGGAGTTCTTAAAAATACAATTTCTATAATTGTAGACCAGACAGCTGTCAGATAAAAAAATATTAAAATTCGTGCAACATTTCCCCGCAAAAGGCCTTCGTTATAAAAACACATTGCTGCCGCTCCGAAGGCAGCGGCAACTACAGTTAAAATTATATTTTTTTTTGTGAATAGATAAATATTTTGTAATGAAAAAATTAATAGAAATAATCCAGCTATCATGAAACTTAAAAATAGTGGAATAGCGTTATTGTCAGCATATTCATTCATCAATCGCAAAGGCAACCACCACGTTCCCCATAAGACAGTTGATAATAAAATTGCAAAATTTGGATTTAATTTTTTTAGCATCGAACTATATTGTATGGTAATTACATTACTTATTTAAACAACTTATGCAAAACAATTACGATTACATAATTATTGGAGCTGGCTCAGCTGGGTGCGTTTTAGCAAATAGATTATCAGAAGATCCTAATAATAATATTTTATTACTTGAAGCTGGACCTAGTGATAAGACCTGGAAAACTGCAATGCCTTCTGCACTATTATATACAATGCATGATCCAAAATATAACTATCTTTACGAAACTGAACCAGAACCATTTATGAACAATAGAAAAATGTTCTGTCCACGAGGTAAGATGTTAGGAGGATGTTCATCTCATAATGGCATGGTTCATGTTCGAGGCAATGCTATGGATTTTGAAAATTGGGGACAACTTGGGCTTAGTAATTGGAACTATGAAAGTGTTCTTCCGTATTTTAAAAAATCTGAGTCTATTGAGGGACTAGATACAGAATATAGAAATACTGATGGTCCACTTAAACTCTCAAGAACAGAAAATGGAAATATATTATCTAAAATCTATCTGGAAGCAGCAGCGGAAGCAGGCTACGAGATTAATAACGATATGAATGGTTATAAGCAAGAGGGTTTTGGCTTAATGGATACCACAATCTTTGATGGAAAACGACAAAGCACTAGTGTTACTTATTTACATCCTATTAAACAAAGACAAAACTTAACACTTATAACAAATGTACAGGTTTCAAAAATAATTATTGAAAACTCATCTGCTGTTGGAATTGAAATAAAGAATAAAAATAGTCTAGAAAAAATATTTGCAGAAAAAGAAGTGCTTTTATCAGCTGGAGCAATCAATTCCCCTCAAATCCTAATGCTCTCAGGAGTTGGTCCTGAGGAGGAGTTAAAAAATCATGGTATAAAGGTAATATCGTCTCTTAATGGTGTTGGTGAAAACTTACAAGATCATTTAGAGACATATGTTCAATATGAATGCACAAAACCCGTTACTCTTTACAGCTCATTTAATCCTATTAATATGGCGCTTATTGGCCTGCAGTGGTTCTTATTTAAAAAAGGTATTGCTGCTCATTCAAATTTAGAAATTGGCGGTTTCATAAGAACAAATGAGATGGTTGACTATCCAAATATGCAATATCATTTTTTTCCTTCTCTAGTTATTGACCATGGACGTCAAAACCCAAGCTGTCATGCATTTCAAGCTCATGTAGGTCCTATGAGACCTACCAGTAGAGGCTTTATTAAGCTAAAATCATCAAACCCAAATGACTCACCAAGGATCCAATTTAATTACATGCAAACTGAACATGATCTTAATGAAATGAGAGAGGGAATAAAGATTGCCAGGGATATTTTTCATCAAAAAGCTTTTGATCATTACCGAGGAAAAGAAATTTCCCCAGGAGAAAATATAAACAGTGATGATGATCTAAATAATTTTATTAGATCAAAAGGAGATACAGCTTATCATCCATCGTGTACTTGTAAAATGGGTAATGATGATATGTCAGTTGTTGATCAAGACCTTAAGGTTTATGGTGTCGAAAAACTGCGAGTGGTTGATGCATCAATAATGCCTAACATAGTTTCAGGTAATTTAAATGCTACAACAGTAATGATAGCTGAAAAGGCTTCGGATTTAATACAAAACAAAATAACTGCCGAAAAAGTTAATATAGAATTTTATAAGGCTTCCTAAAATTCAAGTTTAATATTTTTAATTACTTTTCCACTCTCCAAACTTAGTATTTTGACAAATTTCTCTTCATTTAATTCATAAAAAATTGTGAGAGTTTTTCTATTAGAATTAACTGATTTTATTTCTGCTGCATCTGGTACATTTAATTTTATATTTAATTCTCTATTATCAGAGCTTAGGCTATAATTAGGTGAAGATATTCTATAAACAATTGTCGAAATAATAATTATTACGCCAAAGATAATTAAAATACCCATGGTGATAACTGCAATCTTTAAAGATCTTAAATATTTTGGATTATCCTGCATATGAATAAAATGCATCATATTGAAGTAAATGTAAATGACTTGATTGGTGAAAGATTAGATAAATTTATTAGCTTGAAATCAAAAAATCAAAGTAGGTCTAAAATTAAACAATTAATTTTAAATAAAAATATTTTAGTTAATGGAAACCCAAGCCAGCCTGATTATAAAATTGCTTTACACGATCAAATCATAATCAATAATATAGAACTAAATAATACAAAGCTGATTGGTGAAGATATTAAGCTTGATATCATATATGAAGATAAGAATTTAATTATAATTAATAAGCCATCTGGCTTGGTAGTACATCCCGGTGCAGGAAATAAAACTGGGACTTTGGTTCAAGCAATTATCCATCATTCAAAAGGGGAACTCTCAGATGTTGGCGACAGTGAACGTCCTGGGATAGTTCATCGAATCGACAAAAATACAAGTGGATTAATTGTTGTTGCAAAAGATAACTCAACTCACATTCATCTCTCAAAGCAGTTTTCCGAACATACTATTGATAGAGAATATCTTGCGCTTGTATGGGGAAAAGTTATTCCTCGAGTTGGTAAAATAGAAAGCTTGATATCAAGAAGTAATCGAAATAGAAAAAAAATGATGTCTTCTATTATTAAGGGCAAAACAGCAATTACTCACTACAAGACAATCGATAGTTTTTTTGACCTCAAGGGAAATAATGTTGCTACCTTATTAGCATGTAAATTAGAAACGGGAAGAACTCATCAAATAAGAGTTCATTTAAGTGAACATGGGAATCCAATTATTGGAGATAAAGTCTATGGAAGAACGCCCTCAAGTAAAACTAAGTACCTTCAAAAAGATTTAATTAAAATAATCGACAGTTTAGATGGGCAATGTCTTCATGCTCAATCACTTGGATTTATCCATCCAAAAACAGAAAAAAATCATATTTATCAATGTGATATGCCTAAAAACTTGAGAAATTTGATTGATTCCTTTAAAAAAAAGGCCATTGAAAAATAAGCTTTATAACACCATATATTAATCATGTCTGAAAAGAACACGCTGCCAGTACTCTCGAATGAAGGAAGCTTAAGCCATTACCTTCAGCAGATTAAGAAATTTCCAATGCTTACCGAGAAACAAGAAGTTTCTCTAGCTAATAAGTGGAGAAAAGAAGGTGATACGAAAGCAGCCCATACATTAGTTACTAGCCACCTGAGATTAGTTGCAAGAATAGCAATGGGCTATAGAGGGTATGGACTTCCGATTACGGAACTAATTTCTGAGGGCAACATTGGCTTAATGCAAGCAGTCAAAAAATATGATCCTGATAAAGGTTTTAGACTTGCAACATATGCTATGTGGTGGATTAGAGCTGCCATTCAAGAATATGTTTTAAAGTCATGGAGTCTTGTTAAAATTGGAACAACAGCTGCACAAAAAAAACTTTTTTTTAATCTAAAAAAAATTAAAAACCAATTAGATGATTACACTGATGGAAATCTTAAGCCTCACCAAGTTAAAGAAATTTCTGATCGCTTAAATGTATCTGAAAAAGAGGTGACAGAAATGGAAGGTAGAATTTCCGGAAATGACTACTCATTAAATGCGATGGTTAGTGCTGATAGTGACGAGGAATGGCAAGAGTGGCTTGTCGATGAGGATGCGGATCATGAAATCAAAATTGCTGAAAAAGAAGAAATAAATAAAAGAAAAGTCCTTCTTTCAAAAGCAATTAATGTTCTTAATGAACGTGAAAAAAATATAATTCAAGTAAGAAAATTATCTGAAGAACCCAAAACTCTTGAAGAACTAAGTAAAGAATACAAAATAAGCAGAGAAAGAATTAGACAGATTGAAGAAAGAGCTTTTGAAAAACTTCAATTAGAAATGATGAATTTGGCGAAAGAAACAAAGCTGCTTCCCGCCTAATTAAATAATTTATTGATTAGAATCGTATCTTCTCTTTTAGGGCTCGTAGAAATAAGGTCGATTTTTGTTCCAGTTAACTCAACTATGCGATTTATGTAGTTTTGCGCTAAAATAGGTAGGTCTTCAAAACTATTAATTCCAGTTGTCTTAGATTTCCAGCCCTCAAAAGACTCATATATTGGCTCTACATTTAGTTGATCATCCTCAGAGCTTGGAAAATAATCTAATTTTTGATTCCCAAGTTTATATCCAACACATATTTTTATTTCATCAAAACTATCCAAAACATCAATTTTAGTTAGAGCAATTCCAGTTACACCTGACTGAACCAATGCCTGCCTAACTAAAACTGCATCAAACCAACCACATCTTCTCTTACGAGCAGTAACAGTCCCAAACTCATGTCCTATTTCACCTAATTTATTGCCAATTTCATTATCTTGTTCAGTTGGAAAAGGACCATTGCCAACCCTTGTTGTATAAGCTTTTGTAATGCCTAGAATGTGATTTATCAGCTTGGGACTTAAACCGCTACCAATAGATGCGTAACTGGCATGAACGTTCGAAGAAGTAACATAAGGGTATGTTCCATGGTCTATATCAAGCAAGAAACCTTGAGCACCTTCAAATAAAATATGTTGATTTTCGTTATCAATCTCATTTGATAGTTCATTAATAGTTTTAGCGAATGGCTTAACTTTCTGACCTAAATTGTATATATCTTCAACAACTTCATTTATATCATATTCCTTTTTATTAAAACCTCTCAATAGAGCATTATGATGGTTCAAAAGTATTTCAACTTTATGAAATAATTTTGACTTATCAAATAAATCACACAGACGCAGAGCTCTTCTTGCCACCTTGTCTTCATAAGCTGGGCCAATACCTCTTTTAGTTGTTCCAATTTTAATCAAATTATTATTTTCTCTTAATTCGTCTAGGTACTGGTGAAGAGGTAATATGATTGTTGCTCGATCTGAAATATAGAGATTCTCAGGAGATATTTTTACGCCCCTCTCTGTAATTTTATCTATTTCGTTAATTAATGAACTAAGATCAAGAACAACTCCATTACCTATAATTGATTTCTTTTCACTTCTTAGGATTCCAGAAGGTAAGATATTTAATTTATATGTTTCACCATCAATAACCAGAGTATGACCTGCATTATGCCCTCCCTGAAATCGAATAACAACGTCGGCTTGACTTGATAGCCAATCAACAATCTTGCCTTTTCCTTCATCTCCCCATTGAGAACCAATGACTACAACTCCAGTCATGATAAAAATATCTTTCTAATTAAATTTTGAAAAATAAGATGATATCTGCTCTCCAATATGATCCAATTTTTCAGGGTTATCACATTCTATCATTACCCTCAAAACTGGTTCTGTTCCAGACATTCTCTCAAAAATTCTTCCATCAGATGATAATTCTTGTTTATAACTCTCTATTAAAGTTTTCGTTTCTTTCTTTTCAAGGACCTTCTTATCACTGATATTAAAATTCAGAAGTTTTTGGGGAACTGCCTCAAAGACATTTAATATCTGGCTTGATGTTCCTTTACTATCTTTCAATATGGATAATATTTTTAAAGCTGTAATCATCCCATCCCCAGATGAACCATGATCTCTCATAATAATATGACCTGATTGCTCTCCACCTAAACTTAAATTCTTGTTCAGGATTTCTTCTTTAATGTATCTATCTCCAACTGAAGTACGTATCAATTTTATAGAATGTTCAATTAACTTCTTCTCAAGACCAAGGTTCGACATAGCAGTTGCAACAACTGTATCTTCTCGAAGATTATTTTCTGCTTTCATTGACACTGCTAAGAGACCCAGTATTTGATCACCATCAATAATTTTACCATTCTCATCACAAACTATTAAACGATCACCATCACCATCTAATGCAAATCCGATATCTGCTTTTTCTTTTAATACGGTGTGTACTAACATTGAAGTATCGGTTGATCCACATTCTTTATTAATATTGAATCCATCAGGGTTCACACCAATCTTTACTACCTCAGCTCCTAATTCATACAATATGGTTGGGGCAGATATATATGATGCACCATTCGCACAATCAATCACTACTTTCAAGCCCTCTAACGACTTGCTTTTAGGAAATGTATTCTTTACAAACTCGATATAACGAGCATTTGCATCTTCAAGTCTTTTAGCTCTTCCTATATGCTCTGGCTCAGCAAGTTTTTTTTCAATTTCTTTATTCATCAAACTCTCAATTTCCATTTCAACTTGATCAGACAATTTGTTTCCAAACTTATCAAAAATTTTTAATCCATTATCATGAAATTTGTTATGAGATGCTGTAATCATAATGCCAATATCAGCTCTCATTGATTTAGTTACAAGAGAAACACCAGGTGTTGGTATTGGGCCCAATAAAAATACATCCATTCCCATAGATAGTAAACCAGCCGTGACAGCTTGTTCAATCATATAGCCAGATAGTCTGGTATCTTTTCCTATGATCACCCGATGTCTATGATCACCATCTCTAAAGTAATCACCAAGAGCCATTCCTAGTAGCATAAGAGTATTTCCATTTAGTTTTGAGCTATTTGCTCTATCTCTTATTCCATCAGTTCCAAAAAGATTTTTCATTATGCACTTTTAATTTTGTTATACACGTCAACTGCTTGTTTTGTTTCTATGACATCATGAACTCTAAATACTTGAACACCTTGATTTAAAGCAAATATAACTGAGGAAATAGATCCACCAAGCCTCTCATTTTCTAATGCATTTATTGAAATCTTGCTAATGAAAGTTTTTCTTGATGCCCCAAGAAGAATGCTTACACCTAGAGAATGAAAGAAAGATATGTTTTTGATTAGATTCAAATTTTGTTTCAGATTTTTACCAAAGCCAATTCCTGGATCAATAATGATCCTTGAACGATCAATATTATTTTTCTCACATTGATTAATTTTTTTTTCTAAAAAATCATAAATGTCTATTAAGACATTTTTATAATTAATTTTTTTTTGCATAAGTTTTGGTGTACTTATTGAGTGCATTATAATTATTGGAGATTTAGTTTTTTTCAGTAGTGGAATTGTATCTTTACTATATCTTAAGCCCGATACATCATTAATAATATCTACTCCTTTTTTTAAACCTTTCTTCATTACTTCAGGTTTTCTTGTATCAAGAGAAATTGGAACTTTATTTTTAAGATCAGAAATATTATTTAGAACAGGTATTATTCTTTTTAGCTCTTCTTCTATCTTGACTCTTTCTGAGCCTGGTCTTGTTGACTCGCCGCCTATATCAATTAAATCAGCTCCAGATTTTATCATTTTTTTGACATGCTCCAGAGCCGTCTTTTTTGAGGTATACATTCCACCATCAGAAAAACTGTCTGGAGTTACATTTAGGATGCCCATTATCAAAGGTTTTTTAAAACTTAAGCCAGCAATGTTTTTTCGTGAGATTTCGATATTTCTAATCTGTTTTGAAATCTTTACTCTCTCAGTATTTGAGAGTTTAAAAAGTTCATTAAGATTTATAATTCGGCTTTTAACAGAACCTTTTTCTTTATATAAAATTCTTATAGACGAAAAGCAATGATCCGAGGAGCCTAACTTCTTTGTGATTGATCCGACTGCATGATTGTCTGAGAATAAAGGTTGAACATAAAGTTTCATATCCAAACACTCAGAAAATTTTCAAAGTATCTAAGATTGAGGTTTTGGCTTTAAATCTGGCACAATCTTGGGCTTAAAGCCTGTCTTACCACTCTTGGGTACAGAGGGGCCAGCGTTTTTGATTTCTTCTTCAGGGTCAGGACGATTAATTGATCCATCTTTGATCAACGATAATATTTCATCGCCACTCAAAGTTTCATACTCTATGAGACCTTTTGCTAATTTATGTAAATCTTCAATTTTATCTTCTAAAATAGATCTGGCTTTGTCATAACAAGTGTCGACAATTAATCTAATTTCACTATCGATTAATTTTGCTGTCTCTTCTGATACATTCTGATGCTTTTGGACAGATCTTCCTAAGAATACCTCTTCTTCATTCTCTCCATATTGAATTGGACCTAGTTTCGAACTCATTCCAAATTTTGTAACCATATTTCTAGCCATTTTAGTCGCCATCTCAATATCAGAAGAAGCTCCAGATGTAACTTTTGACTCTCCAAAAATTATTTCTTCTGCAACTCGGCCTCCCATGGCAACTGTAATATCTGCATACATTTTTTCTCGTGGAAGTGATAGTTGATCTCTTTCTGGCAGTCTCATAACCATACCTAAAGCTCTTCCTCTTGGTATTATAGTCGCCTTATGAATTGGATCTGAAGCAGGTTGATTTATTGCTACTATTGCATGACCACCTTCATGATAAGCCGTAAGTTCCTTCTCTTCTTGCGACATTACTAATGAACGTCTCTCAGCTCCCATCATTACTTTGTCCTTAGCTTCTTCAAAATCAATCATTGTCACTATTTTTTTGTTTTTTCTAGCGGCCAACAAAGCAGATTCATTAACAATGTTAGCAAGATCTGCACCAGAAAAACCTGGAGTACCCCTTGCAATAGTTCTTATATCAACATCTGGTGCAGCTGAAATTTTCTTCATGTGAACTTTCAAAATTGCCTCGCGTCCAATGATATCAGGATTTGGAACAACAACTTGTCTATCAAATCTACCAGGCCTTAATAAAGCGGGATCTAAAACATCTGGTCTATTTGTTGCAGCAACAAGAATTATACCTTCTTGCGTATCAAAGCCATCCATCTCAACTAAAATTTGATTTAAAGTCTGTTCTCTCTCATCATTTCCGCCTCCAAGACCAGCGCCTCTACTTCTTCCAACTGCATCAATCTCATCAATAAATATGATGCATGGTGCATGTCTCCTCCCTTGTTCAAACATGTCTCGAACACGAGATGCACCAACACCTACAAACATTTCCACAAAATCTGATCCAGATATAGTAAAGAATGGAACGCCCGCCTCACCTGCAATTGCTCTTGCTAGCAAAGTTTTACCTGTTCCAGGGGGGCCGATTAATAAGGCACCTTTTGGAATTCTTCCACCAAGCTTTTGAAATTTTTGTGGATCCTTTAAAAAATCTACTATCTCGACTAACTCTTCTTTAGCTTCATCAATGCCAGCAACATCATTAAATTTTACTTTGTTTTTATTTTCAGTTAGAAGTTTAGCTTTCGAACGGCCAAAACCCATTGCTCCACCTTTACCACCTTGCATTTGTCTCATAAAGAAGATCCATACACCAATTAGTAAAAGCATTGGGAACCATGAAATAAGTATACCTAAAAGTGATGGATACCCATCATCAAGTGGAACTGCTGATATATTTACACCTCTCTCATTCAGACGATCAACTAAAGTTGGGTCATTAGGTTCATAAGTTTTAAACGAACGCCCATCTGAATACTTGCCTGTAATATCTTTACCTTTAATTACTACATCAGTTATTGATCCAGCATCTACTTCATCTAGAAATTGAGAATAGGTAAGCTCTATACTCCTTGAATTATCTGATCCGGGACCACCAAAAAGGTTAAAAAGACCGAACGCGATAAAGGCAATAAAAAGCCATAAGGCAACATTTTTAGGATTCATAGATAGAATTAATAATTGTTAACTACATATTAAATAATCACTAATTATGATCATACAAGTATTAAGTGACAAATAAAAAAAGTTATTAATATTCAATTACTTATCATTTTGTACTCATTGAATTCACTTATTTTAATGGGAGTACAAGTTGCGATCAATTTCTTTCGCTTATCTAAAAAGGGTATGGAAATAATCTTATCTTTCTTCCATATTGCTGGCATGGATTTTATAAGTATTTTATCCTCCTTAAAGTGACTTTTTTTATCAAAAGAGTCGTCAGCAAATCCTATCTTCAAGTCACTTGTTAATTGAGTTTTAATATTAATCTTATAGATATCTCTCCAAATGAAATTCTTTTTTTTAATAGGCTCTTTTGACTTTATTCTGCCAGCTTCTTTGACTACCAAGATATTGTGTTTTTTGTTTATAAATAAGTTTTTATTAAGTGTATGTCTCTTAAAGTCATAGGAATTTAATATATCTATCAACATTAGAATTGACTCGCTTTTGATTCTCTTTTTTTTACTTTCATTGTTATTAAGTACAAATAATAAAACTCTAAATTGTAGTTCTTTAGGTAATTTTAAAAAAATCTTTCTATCCACTATAATATTTCCATATTTATTTTGAGAAATAGTTTTATCAATTGAGTTTATAGTTGAGTAATTGATTGCATCATCAACTTGATTAAGATTCAAAATTAATTTGTTCAATCTATTCTTATTTAGACCTTCATCAATTAAACCCCCAATTAACTTTCTATATCTAATTCTATCATACTTAGAATTATCATTTGATGGATCTTGAACATACTTTTGTTTGTTATTAGCCAGAACTTTAATGAGAGATTTTTTTTGATATTCTAATAACGGTCTTATTACTTTTATTCCATTCATTTTTACTGATTTAGACATCGAAGAAAGACCCTTGAGACCACTTCCTCTAACGAGTCTCATAAAGAAATTCTCAATCTGGTCATCTAGATGGTGGGCAGTTAATAAATGTTTAATATTAAGTTTGAGGCATTTATTAGTCATTAACTCATATCTTTTTAATCTAGCGGTTTCCATGACATTACTTTTAGGTTTCTTTCCATTCCATTTTAAAATGTAGTGCTTAATCTTTATTCTTTTTAAAATTTTATTAAGCCAAATAGATTCTTCTGAACTCTCTTTTCTTAATTGGTGATCAACAGTAAGCACAGACATTTTATAATTGTTTTTTAATGCAAATTTATTTGCTAACAAAATTAAACATAAGCTATCTGGACCACCTGAAGCAGCTATGCAAAATTCTTTTTTTACTCCAAGATTGAACAAAATATTTTCAAAATCAGAATCTAGGATGTCAGGAGTTTTTCTATAATTCTTAGGCTCAACTAGTTTCACAGCCATTATTTTCTATCTCTAGTAAATTTCTATCTAGTAAAGCCTGGTCTGCTGTAGGATAGTTTTGCTCTAACTGGATGAAAGTATTGCACCCTTGTTCTTTTTGATCCATTTTGATCAATGAAATTCCTAATTTTAAAAGAGCATTGGGCGCTTTGTTTGAATTTGGGTAACTTTGGTATAAAGTAAGATAAGATTTTGCAGCATCCTTATAATTTTCCCTTACATAATATGTTTCACCTAACCAAAATTTGGAATTACTCAAAAAATTCTCATTTTTTCCAATAGAGATAAATTCTACAAATGCTTGTTCAGCAGTTTGATAATCACCTTGCTTTAAAAGATTCATAGCAAACTCGTACTGTCCACTTTCATCGCCCTCTGGCAAAATTGAAATAATATTATTATTTTCCTCTAATTTAACTAAATTATCTTGAGCAATAGTATTAACAATTTCCTGTTTTTCATTTTGATCAATTTCATCTGACTGGGGTAATTGGGAAGCTAAGTTTTGCACTCCTTCTTCATCTTGTTGAATAGTTCCAAGTATCTTAGGTTCTAGATCATTAGTATCAGTTTCATTCAAGACACTTTCACTTGTAATATTTTTACTCAAATCACTAATTGCCTGATTCTGTTTAGATTGATAATCATCAAATCGAAACTCTGTATCTTCTTTAAACGTATTAAATGTATTTATTGTTGTCTGCATGGAAAATAAAATTTCTTCTAATTGAGAAGTGAGTTTTTGTATTTCATTTTGAATTTCGGTAATTTGAATTGATTGTTTTGTAATTATTGAGTCGTAATTACTACCTGAAGTCGAACTCAAACCAGATGTTGTTTGATTAAACGTTGCTTTTTCTAAAACAGTTAGGCGACTTTCTATGGCATTTAGCTTTCTAATTATATCTTCAATATTTTCCGCATAAGTAGTTAATGAAAAAACAAAGAAGAATGTTAAAGTTAAAAAAATATTTTTTAAAAATTGCATATTGTTTGTACAATATATAAATCAGGCCTTTTTGTCTAAAAAAAGGCCTAAATTATTTTTTGAAATGAAGAATATTGGTTTAGTTAGTTCTAACTGTTACTGATCTTCTATTTTGAGCCCAAGCTGTGTCATTAGAACCACTCTTTACAGGTCTTTCTTTTCCATAGCTTATGGTAGTAACTCTATTAGAACTTATCCCTTGACTCATCAAATAATCTTTTGCTGCATTAGCTCTTCTGTCACCAAGAGCTAGGTTATATTCTCTTGTTCCTCTCTCATCGGCATGACCCTCAACAGAAATAGTTACTGATGGGTTTGCTTTTAACCATTTTGCTTGCTTACTCAATGTAGATTGAGCAGCACTTGTAAGAGCATAACTGTCGTAAGCAAAAAACACTCTATCAGGAACATCAACAGCAAGCATCTCAATTGTTTCATCTCCAACGTAAACTCCATCTTGAACTAATGATACAGTTGAACTTGATGATGAAGCAGAAGAAGAAGAAGAAGAAGAAGAACCAGACGATGATGTCTCAGGTGGTGTCGTAGCACAAGCTGCTAATATAAATGTAGCTGCTATAATTGTGATAAAATTTCTATAATATTGAATAGTTAATTGCATAAAAACTCCCAGTTTTTTTTTGTAGCCCAGCTGACTTAGTGTATTTGCATAATATGTTCAAGTCTAGAAAAAATACAACTAAAAATATGGGTTTTTTTGGTTTTTATTGAATAAGTCTCGACCATGATGGGTCAGATGCATCCTCAGGGGTTTCAATCTTTCTCTCATTAAAGCCAGTTAGATCAATAGACCAAAGTGAGGATGAATGCCCCTTACCAGTATCATCGGCCTTAGTTTCTCGATAAAAAATCAAAACTCGCCCATTTGATGACCAAGAAGGTGCTTCTTGATACCAATTTTCTGTTAATAACCTCTCACCTGTACCATCAGTCCTCATTACTCCAATAAAATATCGACCTTGAAAATTTTTTGTAAATGCAATCAAATCTCCTCTTGGAGACCAGACGGGAGTAGCATAATTTCCTGTTTCACGAGAAATTCTAGTCTGATTTCTACCTTTATTATCCATTACATAAATTTGCTGTGATCCACCCCTATCCGAATTAAACGTTATTTTTTTCCCATCTGGAGAATAACTAGGAGAAGTATCTATTGCAGGATTATCAGTCAATCTCTCAACAACCCTCGATTTAATATCCATGACATAGATGTCAGAATTACCGTCCCTTGCTAAACTCATTATTATTTTTTCACCATCTGGCGAGAAGCGTGGCGCAAAAGTCATTCCGGGAAAATCACCAACTACTTCCTGTATACCAGTTTGAATATCAAGTAGGTATACTCTTGGAAGATTTTTAAAATACGAAAGATAAGTTATCTCTTGTTTAACAGGATTAAATCTAGGCGTTAATACTAACTCTTTTCCACTCGTTAAATATCTGTGATTAAAACTATCTTGATCCATGATGGCTAGTTTTTTTATTCTATTATTTTTTGGACCATTTTCAGAAACATATAAAATTCTTGTATCAAAATAGCCCTCTTCACCTGTTAGCCTCTCATAGATCTTATCAGCTATCATGTGACTAATCCTTCTCCAATTATCTATTGTGGTAATTAAAACCAATGCTTCAATTTCTTTTTCCGCAAATGTATCCCATAATCTAAACTCTACTCTGAGTTTATCATTATCAATCTCAAGCTCACCTGTAACTAATGCCTGAGCATTTATTAATCTCCAGTCTTCATGTCTCGGTCTAATGTGCATTGATGCTGTCTTTTGAATAAACGCTTGTTGATCAATTGATTTAAAAAGACCACTTCTCTCAAGATCGGCTGAAATAACTTTACTTACATCAATAGAAATTTGATCTAAATCTTTAATTGCATCTTCAGCATAGAAGAAGTTGGTAACAGCTATGGGCAGCGGCTCTCTATTACCCTCAGTGATATCAATTTCAATTAATGCTGACGCATTAGTGATAATAACTAAATAGAAAAATAATATCTTTTGGATAGTCTTTTTTATCATCCTCTTAAAATCTCCCTTGGATCAAAATTCAACTGTATCCTCTTCCAACTTTCATAACGATTTATATCAGGAGCTTTAATTGGATCACATCTTCTAACTGCTCGTAAAGCACTTTCTGCAAGTGTTCTAAAATATTTTTCTGAAGGCTTATTCATGCGTTCATGCTGTAACACCTCAGGAGGCTCTAATAGTGATCCATCTGTATTGAGAGAAATTTTAATTTTTACAATCATCGTATCATCAAATGGAATTCCAATTGGGATGCTCCAACACTGCATAAATTGGGCTCTTATTGCATCTTCTTCGCTT
>CACIBF010000001.1 GCA_902584815.1 uncultured Pelagibacteraceae bacterium | reverse complement strand
ATCAAATATTTACTTATAAAAGTGTATTGGCCAGCTATATTCTGTTTTTAAATTGTTTAGATTTTCACTAAACAAGCAATCAAGAAAATAATTTGTTACGACTTTTTCATTACAGTATGTATGAAGTTTATTGTAACCAGCTTCAGCAATTTTTAGGGACTCAACTTTATTTTTTTTATAATAATTTATTTTTTCTAGAAGGTCATCGATGTCATCAAAGAATACCGCTTCTTCATTATCATTCAAAAATTCATTAAATTGCGTATCTTTCTCTATAAATAACATAAGTCCGTTACCTCCATATTGTGCAATCCTATCTGATAAACAATATTTTAATTGCGGCTTTCTTTGCAAACAAAGGCCCATATAACACGAACTGATTTCATTGTTAAATTCTTCTGCCCAAACAGGACTAATATTGTTAAATCCAAAAAAATTGCATTTTACTTCTATGTCTGCAGCAATTATTTCTTTTGCAAAAATAACTCTTGGATCATTAATTTCTTTTTTTGTGTTTTTTTTTCTTAATTTACCGGTACCTACCCCATGAGACAGTGCAAAAAAAATATCTTTATTATGCTCAAAATTATTAAAAATTTTTAGTTTTTCAATTGTTTGGTCTACAATATTAGGAAAAAAGGTAATGAAATTTCCTGATAAACACTCAGACAGTTTATTATCTGCAGTTGTTGAAAAGATACCATCGAGATATCTTGATCTTGTTTTTAATTTGTGTTCAGTATTGTCAAGCATATAATTATCAACATTCCATTCAGCGATTTTAATGCTCGGATTGATACTTCTTATTTGCTCAAGTGTTTCTAAATGTATTCTATCAGCATGTCCCAATAAGACAACATCTGGATGATAGATTTTGACAGTTTCAAGAATTGAAAGTTGAAGCTTTTTGTTATTATTAAACTTGCTTAATAAGTCAGATCTAGATTTATCTCTTTCACTAAAATTGTATACATTATGACCATTTCTAATGAAGCCATTCGAAATTTTATAACATTGATTCCAATACAACCTGCCATTATGTTTATCTCCAAAGTTAGATACATGCAAAATTTTCATTTAAAAATTATTTAATAATTTAATAACATATTCCACTTCATTTTTTTTCATTTCAGGAAAAATAGGAATAGATAATTGACTTTTAGAAATCTTTTCTGTTATGGGCAGGTCATTTTTTTTATATCCTAACTTTTGATATGGCTTTTGTAAGTGAGCAGGCACAGGATAATGAAAATTTGTTCCTACACCATTTGCATTTAAATATTTATGAAGAATATTTCTCCTTTTGTAAAACAAACTAAATATATGATAAACATGATAATTATTTGGATTTTCCATTGTAATAGAAAATTTACTATTCTTAATTAAAGATTGATAAGTTTTTGCAATTCTTCTTCTATCATTTGTCCATTTTTTAATATATTTAAGCTTTACATTTAATGTGGCGGCTTGAATTGAGTCCATCCTATAGTTAAATGAAATTTCATTGTGATAATATCTTTTGGGCTGTGACCAGTTTCTCAAGTTTTTTATTTTTTGGTCAAATCTTTTATTGTTTGTTGTAATTGCCCCACCTTCTCCACTTGCACCTAAATTTTTTCCTGGATAAAAACTAAAAGTTCCAATATCACCTATAGAACCTGCATTAAAATTATTAAATTTTGCACCATGCGCTTGAGATGAATCTTCTATAATTCTAAGATTATACTTTTTTGCTATTTTTTTGATTGAATCCATTTCTGCACATTGACCATAGAGATGAACAACTACTATAGCTTTTGTCCTATTATTTATTTTTTTTTCAATATTTCTATAATCCATTAATTGTGTATCTTCAAAAACATCAACAAAAACCGGTTTCGCTCCCGTATAAGAAATTGACATTACTGTTGCAATAAATGTCATTGAAACTGTAATTACTTCATCGCCTGCCCCTATGCCACAAGCAAGAAGAGCTAAATGTAAAGCACTTGTTCCTGTGTTAACAGCTGTGCAATAATTTGTTCCTATAAAATATGAGAAATTATTCTCAAATAATTCAACTTCAGGTCCGAGACTATATTGAGTTGATCTTAAAGAGCTCAATACTTTTTTCTCTAAATCGTTTTTTAAAACTCCATATTGCCGGTGAAGATCAAAGTAAGGAACTTCCATATCTAAACTTTTACTGGTCTTCCATTGTTTACCATAGATCTATCAGCAGCTTCAAGAAGCTTGACCACATCCATTCCATTTTGTCCTGTAGATCTGGATTTATATTTCTTGTTATGTATCATTTTTTTAAATTCTAGAACTGCAGTTTTTAAAGCTTCTGTATTTTTTAGATTTGGAAGAAATGTATCACCAACTTTATATTCTACTAAATTTGAAGGTGAATTTTCATTTTTAATAACATCAACTCCTTTATTAAATACTTTAATCTTGTCACTTGGTTCAAGATCATTGTATAAAATCATTTTTTTTGAACCACCTAATATAGTTTGTCTAATTTTAACAGGAGATAGCCAATTGACATTGATATGCGCAACAAAATTATTATCATACTTAATTGTTAAATATGCGGAAGTAACAGGTTTCGACTTAAAATGCTTGTGACCAACAGCAGATACTATTTTAGGTTTCCTATTTTCAATGAAATTCAAAATCGCTAAATCATGAACTGCTAAATCCCACATTACATTAATATCATTTTGTATAAGTCCAAGATTAATTCTAGTAGAATCATAATAAAGTAAATTTCCAAAATATTTTTTACTAGCAATTTCTTTCATTTTATTAACCGCAGATGTATATAAGAATGTGTGGTCAACAAATATGGTTAGTGAATTTCTTTTAGCTATGTTAATTAAATTTTGACATTTTTTTGATGAGTCAGCTAATGGCTTTTCAACAAAAACATGCTTCCCTGCTTCTAAACATTCTTTAGCTAATGAGTAATGTGTACTAACTGGTGTAGCAATGATCACGGCCTGTATATCACTATCATTTATAATTTTTTTATAATTATTCACTTTTGATGTGAATTTATTACTTACAGAAATCTTTTTAAGCAATTTTAAGTCTCGATCACAGATATATTTTACTAAGAAATCTTTACTTGAATCAAAATTTCGATATAGATTTGGGCCCCAATAACCCATTCCAACTATTCCTATTTTAATCATAGATATGCTCCTTATTGTCAATATCCGTTAAAATGAGGTGATCGTCAAACAGTTTACTTTTTATTATTTCTTTGTTTTTAATTATTGGAATTTGATATGGAGGAAATATAAGAGATCTAATTTGATTATGAATAACTATTAGATCTTCATCAGTGTTTATTTTTTCATCTTTGTAATTAATTGATTTTCTTGAAAAATAAGTTGCATCTGAATTTTTTTGCTCCGTTGTTGAATAATCACCCGATATTATTTGATCAAACAAATTAATAAATAGTTTAGATGCTGATGACATTAATTTAAAATAATTATCCTTTGAAGTATCATTTATATCAATTTTATAGATTAATTGATCAATGATTCTACCAGTATCGATTCCATCATCAATTTCGTGGCATGTAACACCAGATATGGTTTCTCCATTTTTAATCTGAAGATAATTTGTATGACAGCCTCTATATTTTGGCAATAAGCTAAAATGAAAATTAAATAAATTTGTACTTAGAAAGTTTTTTGTTTTAATTATCTTGTCAAACTCAAGTGAAAAAAAATATAAATTTTTTATTTTATAGAGATCATTTAAAGACATTATTGATATCTTATTATCATTAGCATATTTCATTAATGATGGCTGCCAATTGTCATTACCCTTATCATCAGAGTTAATGCAAACTGATAAGTTATCTTTATCAATATCATTCCTAGAAATTAAATATGATAGAGCATCAATAGAACATTGATTTTTTCCTGCTATACAATACATTTTTTAAATATTAAGTTATATTATAATAAATAGATCAGTGAAAAAAAGAAACATATATACTCTTATCATCTTATTTGTTTTATTTCAAAATGCATACGTATATTCTGATGAATTTACTTTATCAGCTAAATTTGGGCCAATAAAAAAATTAATATATAAATTTTCATATGAAATGATCATTGAAAATAATAATTATAATCTAGAATTTGAACTATCTTCACAAGATAATATTATAAAATTTATTACAGATGAAACTAGTGGAAAAGGATTTTCAAAAGGTGAAATCCATGAAAAAACCTTTATTCCAAAAAACTATCAATATATTGAAAAAAAAGAGAACTCATTGAAAAAATATCTTATAGATTTCAATGATCCAAATAATATTAAAGGTATGCGAATTCCATCTTATGATAAATCTAAACTCACACATATTGACAATAAAATGTTAGTTGATGTTTTGGATCCCGCTTTAATATTTTATCAATTAGCAAATTTCTTAGATTTAAAAGACTGCAGTAGAAATTTTAAAATTTATGATGCTAAAAGAAGACTTGATTTATTAGTCACAAAAATTAGTGAAAATCAAAAAGGCTTTAAATGTCTATTAACTTCAAAAAAAATTGGCGGATACAAAATTAAAAATAAAATAAATCCACTAGAGATACCTTACGAGATGATCATTCAGTTTAAATATATTGAAGAGGATATAAGAATGACCTCTATAGAAGGTAAAAATAGTATGCTTAATATTATATTAGAAAGAATTTGAATTAAATACTTTTAGTCATTTTTTTCTTTAATTCATGTAACCCATCTCCAGTTAAAGCGCTTACATAGTTTGTTTTTATATTTGCACTCTTAAATTCCTTATCTTGTAAATCAATTTTGTTAAATACAGTAATCATATTTTGAATTTTATGATTTGATACACCTGTCTCTTTGAGAATTTTTTTTGTTGTATTTATTTTTGACTGAAAATTGATATCATTAATATCAACAACATTAATAATATAATCTGACTCATTTATTTCTTCTAATGTTGCTTTAAAAGACTCTATTAATTGAGTTGGAATATTATTTATAAACCCTACTGTATCAATTAATCCAACCGATAAATTATTATTAAGGAAAACTCGACTTATTTTTGTATCTAATGTTGCAAATAATTTATTTACACTTTCTTTTTTTTGCTTTGTTAGCTGGTTAAATAATAAAGTTTTTCCTGCATTTGTGTAGCCAACAATAGCAAAAATTTTAAAATTATTCCTACTTCTTTGTTTTCTCTGAATACTTCTTCTTTTTGATACGTTTTTTAATCTTTTCTTAATTTTTTCTATTCTTTCTTGAATTAATCTTCTATCGAGTTCTATTTGAAGCTCTCCAGGACCACCAACAAAAGATGTGCCTCCTCTTTGCCTTTCTAGGTGGGTCCATGCCCGAACCAATCTAGATTTTCTGTAAACCATCTCTGCTAACTGAACTTGTAATTTTCCTTCATTCGATAAAGCTCTTTTAGCAAAAATTTCAATAATTATTCCACTTCTATCGACTACTTTTACCTTTAAAATATTTTCTAAATTCCTCTGTTGATTTGGTGTTAATGAAGAATTGCAAATTAATAAATTAAGTTTTTTTAAGTTAACTTTATCCAATAAATCAGCAAGAGTTCCTCTTCCAATCAATGTAGAAGCATTTATCTTTTTGATGTTAACAGTTTTTTTTCCTAGAATATTAATGTTTAAATTTACGCATAAATTAACCATTTCGCTCATCATCTCTTTTGGGTCTATACCAGCAGAATTGGGTAGAATTGGGTTTATAATAAATGCTTCAGTATTTTTTTTTAAAGTTCTGTTAATTTTAAGCTCTCCATGTATGCGGCTCTGAAGTCTAAAGCTCTCGGTCCTGGCACGCCCTTACCGATTTTAATGTTATTAACTTTAACTACAGGCATTACATGTTGAGTAGCACTAGTAATAAAAGCTTCACTTGATTTTTTAACATCTTCTAAATTAAACTTTGCTTCTTTATATTTGATTTTTCTTTTTTTAAGTCCTCTAATTAATGTTGATCTTGTAATTCCATTCAAAATAGAATTTGAAACTGGTCTCGTTATTAAGATTCCATTTTGATAAATCCATGCATTACTTGAACTTCCCTCTGTTATAAAATTATCATCATCAATCAACCAAGACTCTTCACAATTTTTTTCATATGCAGCTTGCTTTGCCAAAACGGGTGCTAGAAGATTTAAAGATTTTATATCAACCCTTTTCCACCTTAAATCTCTGGTTGTTGATACTTTTATACCCTTATGAAAAGTATTAATGTATTCATCTGAAGGCATATTTTTTCCAATAATTACAAGTGAACCTTTCGTATTATTAGGAAATTTAAAATCTCTTGAGGCAACACCTCTAGAAATTTGCAAATAAACTAGACCATTTGAAATAAGGTTTTGTTTTACAATATTTGATATATGAAAAAATATTGATTTTCTTGAGTATGGTAGTTTCATATTAAGCTCAGAAAGTGACCTTAAAAGCCTACTCATATGAGCATCATAATCAGCAAGTTTACTATCAATTACAGCAAAAACCTCGTAAACGCCATCAGCAAATTGATAGCCTCTATCTTCAATATGAATTTTTGATTTTTCATATGGAAGATACTCGCCATTTACAAAAACAACTCTGCTCATCTTAATATATCTCACTAACTTGAAATAAATCCTCAGCTTTACGAATGGATTTTAATAAAGATATAAAAACTACATCATCATTTTCATGAATAATTGTTTCTTTATCTGGAATAGATATTTTTCCTTCTCTACAAATTATTCCTATTCTTATGCCATCAGGGATAGACATATCCTTTAATGGAACATTAATTAACTTTGAATTTTTTAATGCTTGAGCATGTATTATTTCACCTTGATTATTGCTAATGGAATAAACTGACTCAATCTTGCCTTTGTGAACGTGTTTTAAAATTTGCGAAGCAGTTATCATTCTTGGATCTATAATTCGATCGATCCCAAGAACTTCTTTTAGATTTGAATATTCTGAATTATTTACTAATATTAATGACTTACACTTATTTCTTCTTGCAATAGCTGAAGTTATAATATTTGTTTCATCATCATTTGTTAGGGCTAGTATCATATCTGCTTCAGTTACATTTGCCTCGTCAAGAATTGATTGATCTAATCCATCGCCTCTTAGAACTAGGGCTTTTTTTAAATGATCCGCTATATAGTTAGATCTTTCTTTTGATGACTCTATTAGTGTTACAGATATATGAGAATTAATTTCTTCTAATTCTCTTGCTAAATTAAAACCAATATTTCCACCTCCAATAATGATTATCTTATCAATTGGCTTTTCATCTATACCAAAGGCAGATACCGCTCGATCTAAATGTGACCTATCGGTTAGCAAATAAACAGTATCTTTATCTAATAGTTTGTCGCTTTTATCTGGTATAAATAATTTTTCATTTCTATTAATACCTACAATGGTTGCTCTTAAATTTTTACTTTCATCAGTATCTTCTTGAAATAACTCATGTATATTTTTTAATTCTGTATCAATTAAAGGACAGTTTTCATTAATAGTGATATTTATTAATTGAATTCTGTCATCCATAAAAGGGGCAACATCATACGCCCCTGGAGATTGTATTTGTCTGGAAATTGATTTAGCAACTTCTAGTTCTGGACTTATTATTAAATCAATTGGCATATTATCTGCATTATATAAATTTCGCCATATTGGATTTAAAAAATCTTCTGATCTTATCCTTGCTATTTTACGAGGAATTTTAAAAAAGGTATGAGCCATTTGACAAGCAACCATATTAATTTCATCTTGAAGGGTAACCGCAATAAGCATATCAGCAGAATCAGCTCCTGCATCTTGTAACATTGAGGGGTTTGAGGCTGACCCAATAATAGTTTTTAGGTCAAACTTATCTCTAATATTATCGATTAGATCTTGAGACTGATCTATAACAGTAACATCGTTGTTTTGATCAACGAGATGACGAGCAATACTGGTGCCTACTTTTCCAGCTCCACAAATAATTACTTTCATTCTTTGTTATCTATTGATATGCCTAATTGTTTGAGTTTTCTGTGAAGAGCGGAACGTTCCATTCCAATAAATGTGGCGGTCTTTGATATATTCCCATTAAATCTTTGAATCTGAGATTCCAAATAATTTTTTTCAAAAATTTTACGTGCATTCTTTAGAGGCATTGATATTACATTTTTAGAATTAAATCCACTATCTAATTCATCTTTATTTTCGGAGATTTTTTCACCTATAATGCAATATCTCTCAATGATATTCCTTAATTCTCTTACATTGCCAGGCCAGTCATAGTTAACATAATTAGTTTTAATATAGCTGTGTAAATCATTAATTTTAAAATTGGAGTTACTTAAATAAATTTTAGAGAAATATTCTATTAATTCATCGATATCTTGAATTCGATCAGAAAGTTTAGGAAGAGTTATAGAAACAACATTTAGTCTATGAAATAGATCCATTCTAAAATTGCCTTCTTCTACAAGTTTTTCTAAATTTTCAGTTGATGAACACAAAAGTCTAACACTAATATTCACAGGTATATTTGATCCCACTCTATAAAAAGAACTGTCAGTAAGTACCCTTAAAATTTTTGATTGTGTTTGAATTGGCATGTCGCCTATTTCATCAATAAACAAAGTGCCATTATTTGCTTGATCAAAAAAACCTTGTTTTATTAATTTTGAATTTTCTTCTAAACCAAACAATTCTTCTTCAATTCCATCAGGCTCCATTAATGCAGAGTTCACTATTATAAGATTACCGTCAGAAAATTTAGATTTTTTATGAATTTCTTTTGCGACTAAATCTTTACCTGTACCAGAATCACCATAAATAATAACTCTACTTGAAGTCGGAGCAACTTTATCAATCAATTGCTTTACTTTTATTATTGAGTTTGAACTTCCAATAAAATTATAGTCATCTAGATTTTTTTGTTTCAAAGATTTATTTTCAATTTTAACTAACGATGTTTCAATTGATCTTTTAACTGTAAGTAAAAGCCTTTCGCTTGAAAAAGGTTTTTCTATAAATTCGTATGCACCATTTTTAATGGCATCAACAGCTATTTCAATATTTCCATGACCAGATATGATTATAACTGGAGTATCAACATCAGTTTTTTTTAATTCTTTTAATAATTGAATTCCATCTAACTCTGATTCGTTTAACCAAACATCTAAAATAATAACATCGTAAGTATTATCAGTTATTTTAATAAGAGCATCTTGAGAATTCTTTACAGTCTCTGAGTAATAGCCTTCGTCATTAAGGATACCAGATATAGAGTCTCTAATATCTTTTTCATCGTCTATTACTAAAATGTTTTTACCGTTCATTGTATAACCTAAGTGTAAATTCAGAACAGGCTCCTGATTCATCATCTATATTATATATATGAAAATTACCTTCATGCTCAGAAATAATTTTCTCTACAATACTCAAACCTAACCCTGTTCCAATATTTTTATCTTTAGTAGAAAAATAAGGCTTGAGTAGATCAGCTTCTTTGTGGACCAGCCCTTGTCCATTATCAAAGATTTTAATCTTTATAAACTTGCCTTCAACATTACCATCAATAAAAATTTTTCCACCAAGCTTATTTTTAAATTTTGCCTCAATTGCATGTATTGAATTAATTATCAAATTATTAAATACCCTATTGATTTGTGATTCATCACATTTGACAAGGCAATCTAATGATTTTTTATTATAATCAATTAAAATTTTATTTTTTTCAAGGTCAAATAATGAAATAGCATTCTCAATAATAGTTTTTATATTACATTCACGCATATTTGGCGCTGGCATTCTTGCAAAATTTGAAAACTCATCTACTAAGTTTTTAATATCGTCAACTTGTCTATTTATTGTATCTATAGTCTCTACAACTTCAGATTTGCTTATATTTATGCCCTTATTTGTTTTATTCTTTAATCGATCAATAGAAAGTTTTATTGGAGTTAATGGATTTTTGATTTCATGAGCTATCTTTCTTGCCACATCAGACCATGCTTCATGTTTTTCACTAATTGCCAATTGCTTTCTTTGAGAAACTATATCTTCAGACATTTTATTAAATGAGTCAGTGAGTCGATTTAATTCAACAAAATCATTTGTTTTACTAAGCTTTGAGTCGTAATTACCTTTACTAATATTATCAGTTGCGATAATAATTTTTGTAATTGGATCAACTATTTTTCGAGCAAAACCTATCCCAACTATGATTGATATAAATATCAATACCATAGTAATAATTAGATAAATTAAAATAAAAATAACTGATAACTTTGACCTGTTCTCCTCAAGACGATTAAAATCATTTTGAGCTGACTTTGTGTCATTTAAGGCTGTAAGAACTCGGTTATCCATTGGTCTTCCAACATATAAATATAAATCAAGATATTTATCTAATTTTATTATTGCATAAACTTTATTAAACTCTGTAGATGTGAATATTGCAAGCTCACCATTAGCTACTTTATCTAAAGACTCGGGAGTTGGTTGGTAATATATTTTTAAAGATCCCCTGCTCTTTAAAATTACATTTCCTTTACCGTCTATTAAAAATGAGTCAGGGAGATTCCTAACTAAGGATTGGGTAAAGAATAATTTTTCAAAATTAAATTTATCTCTTATATATAAATTTGAAGCATCATTAAGGTCTGAAGACATTGCGTATATATCGCCCTTAATAGTTTTTTTATGTTCTTCTAAATAACCTTCAGCAACATAAACTGAGTTTTTAATGATATTTTGAATTCGATCATTAAACCAATCATTAACACCGAAATTTATAAGTAGTAATGCTATGGAGCCAACTATAATTGCTGGAGTGATAGCTATACCAATAAAGTAAAGACTAAATCTATTATTGAATGTAGTTATATTCTTTTTTCTAACTCTATTAACAAAAGAAAATATTTGTGAAAGAAAAAAGTAAAGTAAGAAAATTAAGAAAATTACGGCTACTCCAATAAAATAATTATCATAATTGGTATTTAATGATGTATTAATTCTCTGATTTATCAGTAGAACAAATGAAAAAATAACAAATATAATTGTTAAAAAAAATAAAATTATATAGTTTTTATTAATTAGATTTTGTTTAAAAAGTCTGTTAATCATTAATTCTCTTAATTACAATTAATTATAATACTCTTTATTATAAAATATTAAATGCAAACATACTGTATAATTCTTGCCGCAGGAAACAGCAAACGATTTAGCGAGACCGAGAATAAGCTTTTCTCAAATATTTATGGCGCCCCTTTAATATTTTTTACCCTTACAAATATTTTAAAGATTTTTAATAAAAATGAGATATACATAGTAATAAACAAAAATTTACCAAAAAATCAACAATCTTTTTTAAAAACATTTACACAAAATAACTTAATATTTGGTGGTAAAAGTCGTTTTGAAAGTCTTAAAAATGCAATTCAATATTTTGAAAAAGATGTCAATTTGTTAATTCATGATGCAGCTAGACCAAATATAAATAAAAATCTTATTAAAAAAATTAAAAATGAAATTGAAAGTCATAACGCGTATTCAGTTGTTCCATATACCAATATTACTGATACTTTAAAAAATAAAAAATTAAAAAAATATCATACTGTAAAACGATCTCAATTTATTAATACACAAACACCACAAGCATTGAAATTAAACAAGGTTAGCAGAAAAATAATTTCATCTACACATATAAATGTGACAGATGAGTCTGAAATTTTTGATAAATTTAAGTTAAAGACTAAGTATTTACTAGGATCAAATACGAATATCAAAGTAACAAATAAAGACGACTTGAGTTTGATAAAAAAATTACTTGGACATTCGATTAAAATTGGAAATGCATTTGATATTCATAAAATATCAAAGGGAAAGCTTTTATCACTCGGTGGAATAAAATTTAAATCAAAATATTCCCTAGTTGGACATTCTGATGGCGATGTTGTAATCCATTCAATAATTGACGTTCTTCTTGGTGCTATTGGAAAAAAAGATATTGGCTATTATTTTCCATCATCTAATAAATTATATAAAAATATAGATTCAGTTATTTTACTAAATGAGATCTATAAAAGATTTAATCTTAAAAATGTTCTTATCTTAAATTTAGATATAACTATAATTTCTGAGGTTATTCGATTAGAAAATTATAAAGGCTCAATCAGAAAAAATATAAGCAAATTATTAAATTGTCCTTTATCTAGGGTTAATATAAAAGCAAAATCATCAGATCAAATAGGTATTATAGGAAAATCAAAAGGTATTGCGTGTATAGCAAGTATTCTAATCTACAAATAGTAAAATGAAATCACTATCTAAATTTGTTGTAACTATTTCGTATATAGGATTATTCCCATTTGCTTCAGGTACATTTGCATCTATTGCAACTGTAATGATTTGGATATTATTTATTAAATTAAATTTAATTATTTATTATGCTCTTATATCTTTATTTTTATTTATTATTTCTTTTCATTTTATAGATATATATCTTTCAGATAAGGCCGACAAAGATCCAAAAGAAGTTGTGATAGACGAATTTGTGGGACAAGCAATTCCTTTACTTCTTGTCCCCTCTTCAGATGAAATTACCATTATTTTTTTAATTTTTATTTTTTTTCGATTTTTTGATATTTTTAAAATATATCCAATAAATCTATTAGAAAAAATTAAAGGTTCAAAGGGTGTTATGTTTGATGATATAATGGCGGGTATATACACAACTATAGTAGTGTTATTTATTAATAGTTATATCTTATGACCTCTAAAGATCTAAATAGATTAAAGAAACTATGTGAAAGTAAGCAAATAAAAATATCTCTTGCTGAGTCATGTACAGGGGGTCTCGTATCTTCATCAATTACTTCAATAGATGGGTCATCTAATTTTTTTGAATCGGCCATTATTTCATACTCAAATAATGCAAAAATTAAATTACTAGGAATTAATAGGAATTTAATATTAAAACATGGAGCAGTAAGTAAAGAAGTCGCATTATCGATGGCTAAAAATTTACATCGGCTTACAAGATCTCATATATGTGCTTCAATTACGGGTATTGCAGGTCCAGGTGGAGGAAGTAAACAGAAACCTGTTGGAACTGTATATTTCTCAATATATAAAAAAATTGGCAATAAAATAAAAATAAATAATTATAAAAAAATATTTAATTTTAAAAATCGGATTGTAATTCAAAAAAAAAGTAACGATTTTTTGTTACGAGAATTAATAGATATTATTGATTAGAGTATATGCTCTCCGCCCTATCTTGAAATGAGCTTACCATTCGTTTAAATGCGATCTCAAAAAATTCATTCATTAACAAATTAAAGATTTTTGAGGATAACTCAAAATCAATAAAAAAAGATATCTTACACTTGTTATTTGGCAATTCTTCGAATCTCCATTCATTAATTAAATGCCTAAAAGGACCTTCAACATGATTTACTTTTATATAATCTTTATTTTTTGATAATTTGACCTCGCTTCTGTAAGTATATGATAAGGATTTATAACCAATATCCAAATCGGCAATTACCATTATATTACCATTGTCTTCCGATTCTGTACTGATGATGTTGGAGTTATCGCACCATGGCAAGAATTGTGAGTACGAGTCGATATCGGCAACAAGATCAAACATTTGATCTTTTGAAAAATTTATTATTTGTTCTTCAGTTTGTATTGGCATTTAGTTTATATTTTTTAAAGCTTTAAAATCATCATCTGCATGATAAGAGCTCCTAGTGAATGGAGTTGATGATACTATTTTGAATCCTTTCTGAATTGCCATTTCTTTAAGATGATCAAAGTAAGATGGATGGTGATATTCTATTACTGGATAATGGTTTTTTGAAGGTCTCAAATATTGACCTATCGTTAAAAAATCGACACCATTCTCAATCAAATCATCCATTAAACTAACAATTTCATCTTCATTCTCACCTAAGCCGATCATTATTCCAGATTTTGTAAATGTATTTAATGATTTAAGTTTGAAAGTATTAAGAAGATTAAGTGATTTATTATAATCTGCGCCTGGTCTTACTTCGCTATATAACCTCTTAACAGTCTCTAAATTGTGATTAAAAACATCAACATTACATTTTATAATTTTATCAATTGCATTTATCTTATTTTTGAAATCAGGAGTAAGTATTTCAATACTAATTTCATTATTGAGATCTCTTATCTTTGATATTGTTTGTACGAAATGGTTTGCCCCACCATCATGAAGGTCGTCTCTGTCAACAGAAGTTATGACAACATGTTTTAAATTAAGAGATTTTACTGCTTTAGCAACTCTTAGCGGCTCAAAAGGATCTACGTCAATAGGTTTGCCAGTTTGTATATTACAAAAACTACATGATCGAGTGCATACTTCACCTAAAATCATAAAAGTCGCATGTTTTTTATTCCAACATTCAGAAATATTTGGACACAACGCTTCTTCACATACTGTTGTAAGACGTTGATCATTAATGATCGAGGCGGTTAAATTAAGATTTTTAGAAAATGATGATACCTTTATCCACTCAGGTTTTTTGGGGCTTTCAAGATTGCTAAAATTCTTTCTTATTAAAGATTTAGATATTTGACGATTTGATGACACATCATCAAAAATATAATTATTTATGAATTATTCAAGGTAGAGTTATTGAAAATACATAGTAAATTCATTAGCTTTTCCATAGCCCAAGACAGATCGTACATGTTCATCAATCAGATCGGTGTTCGTATCGCTAGATTTAAGGGAATTAATCTTAATTTCTAAAAGACTATTAGCAGATTGAAGACTAGTAATTTGTTGTTCTAATAAATTAATTTCATGATCAAGATATTTATGTGCCAATAGACCATTATTTCCATCAAATATATTGATAAAAATATATAGACTAATGATTGGAATGATAAAAAAAGGATAATATTTTCCAATTTTATTCTTATATGAGCCTAAAATTCCCATGCATCTAGAGAATCATAAAAGTGATTCGCAGACAATTCTTAAAGCCTAAAAAGATAGAAAAATTTACTTATAATTGGATTTGGACTCTTTTTGTTCTAATAAAAGATATTAATAAAAAAAAATTAGAAGAATTTGTTTGATTTCATGGTATTTTTAGAACCAATTAATTCTTCAATTCTTAATAGTTGATTGTACTTTGAGGTACGGTCAGATCGAGACATAGAGCCAGTTTTAATCTGACCAGCATTAGTGCCAACAGCTAAATCAGAAATAAATGTATCTTCAGTTTCACCTGATCGATGTGAAATAATTACTTCAAAATTACTAGCAACGGCGTAATTAATGCATTCAATTGTTTCTGAAAGTGTTCCAATCTGATTTAACTTTATTAGAATTGCGTTAGCTGAGTTATTTTTAACACCTTTCTTTAACCTTTCTAAATTAGTTGTAAACAAATCATCACCAACTATTTGCACTTTATCACCAATTAATTCGACGAGTTTAGACCAGGAATTCCAATCATCTTCGTCAAAAGGATCTTCAATAGAAACAATTGGATATTTATTAATTAGATTACATAAATATTTAATAAATTGATCTGACGAAAAAGGTTTATTCTCCGATATAAGCTTGTATTTACCATTTTTATAAAATTCACTAGCAGCAACATCTAAAGCAATACAAAAATCCTTTTTTAATTTGTAGCCTGACTTTTTTATAGCATCACAAATTAACTTAAGTGCCTCTTCTTCTGATTTTAAATTAGGTGAAAACCCGCCTTCATCACCAACAGATGTGCTTATATTTTTTCCATTTAAAATAGATTTAAGATTATGAAAAACTTCAGATGATTTTTGAATTGCTTCACTGAAATTAGAATTATTTACTGGAACAATCATAAATTCTTGAAATGAAAGGTTATTATTGGCGTGTGCTCCACCATTGATAACATTAAGCATTGGCGTAGGCATTTTGAATTTTTTAATGCCACCTAAATATCTAAAAAGCGGAGTCTTTTGTGACTTTGAAGCGGCAACAGCGCATGATAAAGAAACACTTAATATCGAGTTTGCACCAATCCTAGATTTATTTTTTTTCCCATCAAGTTTGATTAGAGTTTCGTCAATCTTGCTTTGATCAGAAACATTTAAACCTGTTATTGCGTCAAATATTTCTCCATTAACATTTGATACAGCTTTTAGAACAGATTTGCCGTGATATTTTTTACCGTTATCTCTTAATTCATAAGCTTCGTGAGCTCCTGTTGATGCTCCTGACGGCACCGCTGCTCTACCTAAAACACCATTATTTGTAATTACATCCGTTTCAACAGTTGGATTTCCTCTGCTATCAAAAATCTGTCTAGATATTATATTCTGAATTTTATCCATTTTTTTATATTATAATTCAATATCTTATTTAATATTCTTTAACTATATTGTCAATTTCCAATAATTTAGAAACTAGTTTTTCTAGATCGTCGATATGTAACATGTTAGGGCCGTCTGAAGGTGCATTGTCAGGATCATTATGAGTTTCAATAAAAACACCGGCTATCCCAGCCGATACAGCAGCTTTTGCTAATGTAGGAACAAATTTTCTATCACCTCCACTTTTATCTCCATGTCCACCTGGAGATTGAACAGAGTGTGTAGCATCAAAAATAATTGGATAACTTAATTCGTCTTTCATTATATCAAGAGATCTCATATCTGAAATCAGAGTGTTATAGCCAAAACTGGTACCTCTTTCAGTAATTAGAATATTTGTATTATCTGAACTTTCTATTTTTTTAACAACATTTTTCATATCCCATGGGGCTAAGAATTGTCCTTTCTTAACATTAATAACTTTATTGGTTTTGGCAGCAGAAATTAATAAATCTGTCTGTCTACATAAAAATGCAGGTATCTGAATAATGTCCACATATTCACTTACTAAACTACATTGCTCTTCAGTATGAACATCAGTTAAAATTTTTATTTTGTATTCATTTTTTAGTTCTGAGAAAATCTTTAGAGATTCATCTAATCCTAATCCTCTCATCCCACTAAGACTTGTTCTGTTTGCCTTGTCGAAAGATGTTTTATACGTAAAATTTACGTTAAGCTTTTCATTTATATTAAGTAATTTTTCTACCATTTTTCTTGCGTGAGAATGGGACTCTAATACACAAGGACCTGCAATAAGAGATAGTTTTAAACTATTACCAAAAGTGCCTGATCCTAATTTAACATTACTCTGCATTTTTTACTTTAGATTGATCTACTGATGCCTTAATAAATGATTTAAATAATGGATGCGGATCAAATGGTTTAGATTTAAGCTCTGGATGAAATTGAACACCAATAAACCATGGATGATCTTCTATCTCTACAATTTCAGGTAGAAATCTATCAGGAGAAAATCCAGAAAAATTTACACCTTTATCATTTAGTTTTTCTTCATAATTTTTGTTTACTTCATATCGATGCCTATGGCGCTCACTTATATTTTCTGACTTATAAACTTCATATGCCATTGAATTCTTATCAATGGTTGCTTGATATGCGCCTAATCTCATAGAGCCTCCTAAATCACCGTTGGGAGATCTTGACTCTATAGTATCACCCTTTTTCCATTCAGTCATCAATCCAACAACTGAATTATTGCAGTTTCCAAACTCACTTGAACTTGCATCTTTAATGCCAATAAGATTTCTAGCCATTTCGATAACAGCTAATTGCATTCCAAAACAAATTCCAAAATAAGGCACTTTATTTTCTCTAGCAAACTTTATTGCTAAAATTTTTCCTTCAGAGCCTCTTTCTCCAAATCCTCCAGGAACTAAAATACCATCACAGCTATTTAATTTATTATTAACATTTGACTCATTGATCTCTTCAGATTCGATCCAATTAAGATTAACTTTTACCCTGTTAAAAATTCCACCATGACTTAATGCTTCATTTAAAGATTTATATGCATCAGCTAAACCAGTATACTTGCCTACTATGCCAATTGTTACTTCACCTTTAGGCTCCAATATGCATTCTGCAACTTGAGACCACATAGATAAATCAACGTTATTTTTGTATCCAAGCTTAAAATAATCTAATACTTGTATATCAAGACCCTCATTTTTGAGGTTTAAAGGAACTTTATAGATAGTATCTGCATTCAATGCCTGAATCACATTTTTAGGCTCAACATTACAAAATAATCCAATTTTTTTTCTTTCATCTTCTGGTATTTCTCTATCTGATCTGCATAAAAGAATATTAGGTTGAATGCCAAGGCTTCTTAGCTCTTTAACAGAGTGCTGTGTTGGCTTTGTTTTTAATTCACCAGAACTAGAAATATATGGAACTAATGTAACATGTATAAACATTGAGCTTTCATGACCATTGTCATTTCTAAATTGTCTAATAGCTTCGATAAATGGTAAGCTTTCTATATCACCTATTGTTCCACCAATTTCACAAATTATGAAGTCTTCATCAGTTATATCGTTTGATATAAACTTCTTAATTTCATTTGTTACATGTGGGATTACTTGAACTGTTGCACCAAGGTACTCACCTTTTCTCTCTTTATTGATTATTTTTTGATAAACTCTGCCAGATGTAATATTGTCAGATTGCTTTGATGTTACTCCAGTAAACCGCTCATAATGGCCAAGGTCTAAATCTGTTTCAGCTCCATCATCAGTTACAAATACTTCGCCATGCTGATATGGACTCATCGTTCCTGGATCAACATTTAAATAAGGATCTAATTTTCTTATTCTTACTTTATAGCCATGATGTTGCAGAAGCGAAGCAAGCGACGCTGATGCCAAACCTTTACCAAGTGATGAAACCACGCCGCCAGTGACAAATATAAATCGCGCCATGGACTTATTTTATATTCTATTATGATAAAAATATCAAAGGATATTAATCAAGTTGTGGAAGTTCAGGTAAATCCTCAATATCAAGCTCAATAGATAGATCTTCGTCATCCATTATAGAGATATTATCAGAAGATCTAATGCTAACGATAGTAAGGGCAATACTAGTAATAATAAATAATGAAGCAATTAATGCTGTAGAGCGAGTTAATAAATCGGCGCTTCCTCTTGGAGACATTCCATCTGATCCACCACCAATTCCTAAAGCACCACCTTCAGCACGTTGAATTAAAACTATTCCAATTAAAAGAATTGCTAAAATAGCATGAATTATTAACAAAATATTTTCCATAGGAACCCTATACAGCAAATAGCTTAAGAATCAATAATTTTACAAAATTCTCTTGCATTTAAAGACGCTCCCCCAACAAGCGCTCCATCCACATTTTTTAAATACAAAATTTCAGAGGCATTTTTAGAATTAACTGAACCACCATATAAAATAGATATTTTATCAGAATTTTTACCAACATACTTAGTTAGCATATTTCTTATATTTGAGTGAATTTTGTCAATTTCTGAGATTGTAGGAGTTAAACCAGTTCCTATCGCCCAAACAGGTTCATAGGCAACAATAATATTTTTATGGGAAAAATTTTTAGGTAATGATTTTAATTGATTTTGCAATATTGATTTTCTTTTTTTAATTTGATCATGAGTTTCGCCAATACAAAAGATGACTTTTAATTTTTGATTAAGGGCGATTAAAATTTTTTCTCGTAACTCATTTACATCTTCATTTTGATAAGATCTTCTCTCAGAATGGCCTATAATAACATATTTTGCTTTAACGTCCTTCACCATTGAGGAGCTTATTTCACCAGTATAAGCGCCATGATCAAGTTTATGTATATTTTGAGCACCAAAAGTTAAATTCATAGATTTTACGGCAGCAAAAGTACCCAATAATGTAAAAGGTGGACAGATTATTACCTTTGGCGATTTCACTTCATTCTTTCTTAAATGATTATTTATGTGCCTTACAAGGGATAAAGAGGCCAAGTTTCCATTCATTTTCCAGTTAGCAATTACGTATTTTACTCTTTTCATTGAAAATTTATCCTTTATAAAATCTCCTTATAACAGTAATCAACATAAATCAATTATATCAAAATGCTAGATATTATAAGAAATTTAGTCGCCTCAATATTTGGTAAAATTCTTCTTGGAATAATGGTTCTAAGCTTTGCGCTATGGGGTGTTGGAGATTTACTAAACTCTGGAAACTCCCAGTTAGCTGCAAAAGTTGGTAAACAAAAAGTCACACTTGATGATTTTTATTATGAATTTCAAAGATCAATTGATGATTTTAATAACTCTCTAGAAAGAAGAATTACCCTAGCAGAAGCTTATGAAGAAAAAATTCATACTTTAGTGATAAATGAAATGGTTTATGATCAAATGATAAATGTTTACGCAAATAATAATAATATTTTTGTAAATAATGAGATATTAAAAAAGGTGATTAAATCAATGCCTCAATTTCAAAATGAGGATGGATCTTTTAATAAAACAATTTATGAATATTCAATACAAGATGCCTTCCCATCAGAGAAGGTCTTTTTAGATGAAGTTAGAAATCTCTACCTAAAAGGTCACTTGTTTGACTTGTTTGACTCCAGTATCTCTCTAAATAAAAAAATTCATAATCTCATTTTAGATTTTGAGGGTGAAACAAGAGATTTTGAGTACTTCACAATAAATAATATTCCTTTTGATGAACCAGTATTAACAGACATAGAGCTAAATGATTATTTTACAGAAAATGAAAAAGATTTTCGTATACCTAAATCAGTTATTCTTGATCTTATTCAAATAAATTATCAAGACTTTGCAAATAATGTAGATATTGATGAGACAATTTTAAAAGAAGAATATGAAAATAATTTAGCGGCTTATACAACACCAGAAACAAGGGATATAGAGTTTGCAAGATTTGATAATATTTTGGATGCTAATAATTATAGGGAAATAATTTTAAATTTATCAGATACAGAGATTAAAAATTATAATAAAGAAAATGATGTATCATTTAATAAAATTGAAAATCTGAAATTTGATGATTTCGATATAATTCTTGCTGAAAAAATTTTTAATTTAAGTGAAGGTAAAATTTCTAAACCAATCGATACTAAAGAATTAGGATTTTATATTGTTAAATTAAATTCTATTAACTTAGAAAAAGTTATATCTTTTGAAGAGGCTTCAAATGAGATTAGACAAAACTTAATACAAGATGAAGCTTATGATATTTTTGATGAAACAGTTAATCTAGCAGATGAATTAGTTATATCGGGATATGATCTAAATGAAATATCAGATGAAATTAATATTGAGGTTAGTAAAAATATAGATTTTAGAAAAATCTCACAATCAATCGAAAGTACAGAATTTTTAGTAACAATTAACAGTGAAGATATTGGCTATCAATCAGAAATTTATTTAGATGATGATACAGCAACAATTGTCAAAATAGTTGATATAACTGAATCATATATTCCAAAATTTGAAGATGTTAGGGATGAAGTATCATCAAGACTAATTGAAATAAAGCAAAATCAATTTTTAGATGATACGCTCACAAATATTGCATTAGAAATTAAGCCAAATGGAGCTGATGGTTTCTATAAATTTGCTTATGCTAACGCTGCAAAACTAATCAAAGTAAATTCGGTTAAAAGAAGCTTACCGAATAACATAATTGATCCCGAAACACAAAAAGAACTATTTAAAATTGATCAAGACAACATCTTAATGTTTAAAAATAATGGAGATTATGGAATCTTGCTCTTAACAGATATTAAAACTGAAAGTGAAGATGAGGAATTTATTTCACAGATAAAAGATAATATAAATAATAACTTTGAGTCTTCACTATTAAAAATACTCGAAAAAGAAATTATTAATAATATTGAATACCAAATCTTTTCACAAAATATAAATAATATATTTTAATAATGATCTCTCACTCTAAAGATCAATTTAAAAAAAATCTTAAAAACCAAAAAAATTTTATTTTATTTTCAGAATTTAAAATTTCAAATAGTGACCCAACACAATTTTTCATCGAATATGCAAAGAATAAAAATTATGGATTTTTATTTGAGTCAGTTGAGAAAGAAGTATTAAGAGGTAGATATACAATATGTGGTCATACACCACAAATTATTATCAAAGATGATAAAAAAAAATTATATATCTTAACTTCTAAATCAAGCAAAAGTTTAAAAAATAAGAATCCTCTTACTGAAATAGAAAAATTAATAAAAAATCTAAAATTTAATAATTCAAATAAAGTCCCTCATATGTCTTCAGCTTTTTTTGGTTATTTTGGATATGAAACAATTCATTACGTTGAAAAAATATCAAGAAGAAAAAAGAAAGATGACTTGATGTTGCCAAATTCAATTCTATTTCTGCCTAAGTTTATTATTATTTATGACAATAAAAAAAATAAAATAACTATTTCTTCACCCGTTATTTCAAAAGATACAAAAAATAATGAATATGAGCAGATTAAAAATACATTTATAGAAATAGAAGAAAGTGTTAAAAAGAAACATACAAAAGATAAAATTAATCTTGATCTAAGAAAAAAACTCCGACCTCAATCAAACATATCAAAAACAAAATTTGTAAAAAACATTATTAAGGCAAAAGAGTATATTAGAAATGGAGATATCTTTCAGGTAGTTTTAGGTCAGAGATTTAAAGTGCAGTTCAAGAAAAATGCAGCCTCACTTTATAAAATATTAAGAATTACAAATCCCTCCCCTTTTATGTTTTTTTTCAACTTTCCATCATTTAATATTGTTGGATCAAGTCCTGAAATTCTTGTTAGAGTTCAGGATAATAAAATTACAATCAGACCAATCGCAGGAACAAGACCCAGAGGATCAAATAAAAAAAATGATCAAATATTTGAAAAAGATCTTCTATCAGATCAAAAAGAACTCTCAGAACATTTAATGCTGCTTGATTTAGGTAGAAATGATGTTGGCAAAGTATCGAAAAAATCATCAGTAAAAGTGACATCAAGCTTTTTTATAGAACGTTACTCTCACGTCATGCATATTGTTTCAAATGTTGAGGGATTTCTTAAAAGTACAGTATCTTCAATTCAGGCTCTAATGTCTGGTTTTCCAGCTGGCACTGTCTCAGGCGCGCCAAAGATTAGAGCTATGCAAATAATTGATGAACTTGAAGATTCAAAACGAGGAGTTTATGCTGGGGGAATAGGCTATCTATCAGCAAATAATAATATGGATACATGTATAGCTTTAAGAACATGTGTAATTAAAAATAATAAATTATATGTTCAATCTGGAGGTGGAATTGTTTACGATAGTGATCCACAAAAAGAGTATGAAGAGTCAGTTAATAAGGCGAAGGCGATAATAAATGCTGCAGAAATTTCTCTTGGTAATAATATATGATATTAATTATAGATAACTATGACAGTTTTACATTTAACCTTGTTCATTATGTTGAAGAGAATGGATTTAAAACAAATGTATTTAGAAATGACCAAATTTCTCTTAAAAAGATTAAAATCCTAAATCCAAAAAAAATAATAATTTCACCTGGCCCATGCACTCCAAATGAATCCGGTATTTGCCTCTCTTTAATTAAGAGATTTTATAAAGAAATACCAATATTAGGTGTGTGTTTAGGCCATCAATCAATCGGGCAATCTTTTGGGGGAGAAATAGTAAAAGCAAAAAAAATAATGCATGGTAAAACATCAAAAATTAATAACCTTGGATCAAAAATATTTAAAGGTATTCCAAAAACATTTTTAGCAACAAGGTATCATAGCCTAATCATAAAAAACAACACCCTAAGTAATGATTTTAAAATAACAGCAACTACCAAAGATAATAATAATGAAGTCATAATGGGTATCGAGCATAAAATCTATCCCTGTTTTGGAGTTCAATTTCATCCTGAAAGCATCGCCTCACATCCCTACGGAAAAAAGATTGTTAAAAATTTTCTTATGATTAAATGAGTACTATTACTAAATATACAGAGCTAGCTAAAGAGAATGACCTCAGCGAACAAGATACATCTGCTGCGTTCAATATTATTATGGATGGCAAATCTGAATTAGATGATCTAATACTTTTTTTAGAAACCCTAAATAATAATGGAATAAATCAAAATCATGTTTTAGGTGCTGTAAATATCATGAGACAAAAAATGGTTGCCGTTGATATTCCATTAGAGTCAATTGACACCTGTGGCACTGGCGGTGATGGTAAATTTACACTAAATGTTTCAACGGCTGTTGCATTTGTATTGTCTGCGTTAGGTATTCCAGTTGCAAAACACGGAAATAGATCTATTACATCAAATTGTGGCTCAGCTGATGTTTTGAAAGCACTGGGTATAAATATTGATATGCAAACTGACAAAATTTCTGAATGCATTGAAAAAACAGGTATCTGCTTTATGTTTGCCCCTAATCACCATCCAGCTATGAAACATGTTGCTGAAGCTCGACAAATTTTAGGAAAAAAAGGTGTTAAAACAATATTTAATATGTTGGGGCCTCTATTAAATCCTGGAAATGTAAAAAAACAAATTATTGGTGTTTTCAGTTCTGAAATACAAAAAATATATAAAGAAGTTTTTAATAAATCTTCTGATAGAGAAGCCTTTATAGTATATGGCGCAGATGGAATGGATGAAATATCTACAGAAGGTAGCAACAAGATTGCTCATAAAGATAATCTTTTTGACTTTGACCCATTTGAACTAGAAATCAAAAGACCAAATGTCATTGAATTAACTGGCGAAAACCCTGAGTTTAATGCCTCAAGAATAATTGATATCTTCTCTGGGAAAAAAGATTCTTTTTATGACATTGTTTCTATTAATGCTGCACTTGGACTAGTTTTAGATCGAAACTTGAAACTTAATAATAAAAATATCTCAATATGCTTGAATGATGTAGGTACAGCAATGAATGATGGGACAGCTTTAGATAAAATTGAACAATTAAAGATGTTCACAAATAAATAATGAATATTTTAGAAGAAATTTATAATTATAAATTAGACTTTGTGAAAAGAGCAAAAATTCTTAGATCTTTAGATGAATTAATTGATCAATCTAATACAATTAAAAAAAAAGAATTTGGGTTCTCTGCCAAACTGAAGACAAATGAAAAAATTAATATTATTGGAGAACTCAAAAAGGCTAGTCCCTCAGCTGGAAATATTATTGATGAAAATATTGACTTTATGGAAATCGCAAAAACTTATGACGATATAGGTGTTTCTTGTTTTTCTATTTTAACAGATGAAAAATATTTTAATGGAAGTCTTAATGATTTAATTAAACTTAGAAAAAATACAAAAACTCCTATCCTAAGAAAAGAATTTATTGTTGATGAATATCAAGTATACGAGGCATTCATTTCAGGTGCAGATTGTATACTTATTATTTTATCAATGATTGATTTAGACTTAGCAAAAAGAATAGAAAATGTAGCAATATCTCTAGGTCTTGATGTAATAATTGAAGTACACAACGAAAAAGAAATAAATGACGCTATAAAATTTAATTCTAATTTGATAGGAATAAATAATAGAAACTTAAAAGATTTCACTGTAGATATTAACAACGCAATTAGGTTAGCTAACAGTATTGAGACTGACAAAATTCTCATTTCTGAAAGTGGCATAAACTCAAAGAGTGACATTAATCAGACTATAACTAATTCGAGTATTAGAACCTTTTTAATCGGCGAATCATTAATGAGATCTAGAGATATTAAAGCTAAATTTAATAATTTAATAAATTAAACTATAAATAAAATAGTATAATTTATTGATTTCATTACATAAAATTCTATTGAATATTTATGAGAACATTGATAGAACATAATTATTGAGATTATGTTAACAAAAAAACAAAAACAACTTCTAAATTATATTGGCACTTTTCAAACTAGAAACGGCGTCACTCCTTCTTATGAAGAAATGAAAGATGCGTTGGCGCTTAAATCTAAATCAGGTATTCACAGACTGATCTTGGCTCTTGAAGAAAGAGGTTTTGTTAAGAGACTTGCTCACAAAGCGAGGGCGCTTGAAATTATTAAAGAAGGCATTGCTAATCTAGATGTATCTCCTCATAGAAAGAATGTTGTTATTGCAGACTTTAAAGAGCAACCTCACAATTTATCTGAAAATAAAGTTAGCACTATTCCAATGCTTGGTAAAATAGCTGCAGGAACTCCGATTGAAGCAATTCAGCACAATGATGATATGATTGATGTACCTAGAGAGCTTATGTCAGTAGGAGAGTCTTATGCTTTAAAAGTAGAGGGCGACTCAATGATAAATGAAGGAATTCATGAGGGAGATACTGTTTTAATCAAAAAAACTAACCTTGCTGAAAATGGAGATATTATTGTTGCACTAATTGATGATCATGAAGCGACTTTAAAAAAATTAAGAAAAAAAGGCCAAAGTATTGCGCTTGAAAGTGCAAATCCGTTATATGAAACACGTATTTTGGCTGCACATAGAGTTAAAATTCAAGGTAAACTAACTGGTTTATTAAGAAAATATTAATTATCCCTATTTTTGCCTATTTAATCTTTTCCATTACTAATAAATAGTTTATTTAATAGTCATGAAATCAAAGAAAAAATCAACAAAATCAAAGAAAAATACTGCAAAACTAATAATAAACTCTAATACATATCAACTCCCTATACACAAAGCTACTGAAGGAAGTGATGTTATCAATATTACAAAACTTTTTTCTGAATCAGGTTATTTTACATATGACCCCGGTTTTACGTCGACCGCAGCTTGTGAGTCAAAAGTTACCTATATTGACGGCGAAAAAGGAATACTTCGTTATAGAGGAATTGACGTATCTGAATTAGCAGAAAAGAGTGATTTCATAGAAGTTTCTAACTTGCTTATTTATGGAGATTTACCAAATCAAAAACAATTAAAGAAGTATAGAAAATTAATTGTAAATCATACTATGCTAAATGAGCAGCTAATAAAGTTCTTTAACGGATTTAGAAGAGATGCTCACCCAATGGCAATGATGGTTGGAGTTATGGGTGCTCTCTCAGCATTCTATCAAGACTCATTGGATATAAATGACCCTCATCAGAGGATGACAGCTGCAAGAAGGATAATCGCTAAAGCGGCTACTATTGGTGCAATGTCATATAAATATTCAGTTGGTCAACCATTCGTTTACCCTGATAATGAATTATCTTATGCTGAAAATTTTTTAAATATGTGTTTTTCTGTACCGTCAGAAAATTATAAGATTCCTAAAATAATATCAAGAGCAATGGATATAATTTTAATTCTCCATGCAGATCATGAGCAAAATGCTTCAACGTCTACAGTAAGATTAGCTGGCTCATCTGGCGCTAATCCTTTTGCTTGTGTTGCAGCTGGTGTTGCATCTCTTTGGGGTCCTGCTCATGGTGGTGCTAACCAAGCTGCATTAGAAATGCTTGAAACAATTGGTAATAAAAATAATATCGATAAATATATTGAAAAAGCAAAAGATAAAACAGATGAATTCAAACTCATGGGTTTTGGACACAGAGTTTATAAAAACTATGATCCTAGAGCTAAAATACTAAAAAATATTTGTAAAAAGGTATTGGCCCATGTTGGTGTAAAAAAAGACCCTATATTAGAATTAGCAATAGAACTAGAAAAGAGAGCATTAAAAGACTCTTACTTCATTCAAAAAAAATTATATCCAAACGTAGACTTTTATTCAGGAATAATTCTTAGAGCGATAGGATTCCCGCCAGAGATGTTTACTGTAATTTTTTCAATTGCTCGTACAGCTGGATGGACAGCACAATGGACTGAAATGATTGATGATCCAATTCAAAAAATTGGAAGGCCTAGGCAACTTTATACAGGAAACAAAAGTCAAAAATACGGAAAAATCAGATCAAAAAAAAATACAAGATAAGCTAAATAAAATACAAATTTAGATTATTCTCATTTAGCATTTTAATTATTTTTGACTTATTAAACACAATCGTATTAATTTTTTTTATAGCAATACCATTTAAATTTGCCTTAACAGCATTTAGTATTGTTTTAGGCCCAATTACCGGATTATCGGTATTATTTGATTGATTAATTTTTGAAATCTTAATCAGAATGCCTTCTCTATTAGTTAATTTTAATTTCTTCTTTTCTGATGCTACTCTTTTCAAAAGTTGATCAGTTCCTTCAGTTGCTTCTATTCCTAATATATATCCGTTAGAAACAACAGCAGCTTGAGCATTGTCATATTTTGAAATTTTATTTAGTAATGATACACCCTTTTTTATATCAAATTGATCATTATTATCATCATTAAAAATATATTCATTATCAGATTTATTGAAATAAAAACTTCCATCTATAGATTTTAGTGATTTAGAAATAAAGCCTTCATTTTTTAAAATTGTCAAAATTAAATCTAGTGTTTGACCGTCTCCTTTTTTATATTCATTCATTATTTGAGAAATATATTTTGCTAATACATGATCAATTTTGATATTTGATAAATTAGGTCTATTAACTTTTCCTATAAGGCATACATTTCTAATATTAAATTTTTTTAACAAGTTAATAATTTTTGAGAATTCATAAACTTTTAAAGAAAATATATTTTTTTCTTTTAATGAAATTGAAGAGGATAAATTGATAAAGATTGTATTTGAATATTTTTTTTTAGAATTTTTAAAAATCTCTGCAGTTAGAGGTTCATATCCACCTATAAAAGCAATGTTATTTTTTTTCATAGCGACACAAGCCTCTGCTCGATTTAACTGAAATAAATTCACTAATTTTATTTATCAAAATATTTCCATTGTCTTTAATGTTACTTATTTCAGTTTGAATCGACTCATTGCTTGAAAAAATATCTCTAATAAAATTATTGACTGATTGAATATCAGATTTTTTATAATTAGCTCTTTTCAGTCCTATAAGATTAAGGCCAGTAATTTTTGCTCTATTTCCAATAGCTAAAGCAAAAGGAAATACGTCATTTTCAACAGCACTCATACCGCCAATCATAGATAATTCTCCAATTCTACAAAATTGATGAATTGCTGATAATCCTCCTATAACAGCATTGTCTTCAACAATTACATGGCCTCCTAATGTTGCTTGGTTAGCCATAATAACTTTGTTTCCAACAATACAATCATGAGCAACGTGTACAGCAGTCATAAAAAGAGATTTATTACCAATAATTGTGTTGTATCCACCACCCTCTGTCCCAGAATTTATAGTACAAAATTCACGAAAGGTATTAGAATCACCAATTTTTACAAATGACTCTTCACCAGAAAATTTTAGATCTTGTGGAATTGAACCTATTGAACAAAATGAGAATATTCTATTATTTTTTCCTATACTTGTATTTCCAGTTATTGAACTGGATGCGGATATTTCAGTATTATCTCCTATACTAACATTACCATCAATATAAACATAAGGACCAATTTTTACGTTAGAGCCCAATTTAACTTCTTTACTAATAATTGCTGTAGGATGTATCATTTCTTATCTTTATCCATAATAGTCGCACACCAAATTGATTCTGCGACCTTATTATCTTTTTCATCTAATAATTCACCTTCAAATTTCCATACCCGCCCCTTTGATCGTAAGGCATTTACTTTTGCAAATATTTTTTCATTTGGAAAAACAGGTTTTCTAAACTTTGTATTATCAATATTCATTAAATAAACAATTTTATCAAAAGTTTCTTCTTTTATACTATAAGCAATTAATGCTGCCGCTGTTTGGGCCATCATCTCAACGAGAATTACTCCAGGAACTACAGGCTGCTCAGGAAAGTGGCCCTTAAAAAAATTATCATTTATCGTAAATGTTTTAACTCCAGTGGCATTTTTTAATTTTTTAATATCAATTAATTCATCAATAAATAAAAAAGGTTCTCTATGAGGAATATACTCTTTAATTTGATTTTGATTCAGGGATACCATGACTCAATTTACTTTATTTGTTTTTAATGTTTTTTTTAAGTGGGTAAACATATTGATTGCTGGGTCACCCATAATTCTCTGATTGTCTTCTATGCTATTTCTTACTCCACTTTTTGCAGCTATTTCAACATGATCTCCAATATTGACATGACCAACAATTCCCACTTGTCCACCCATTTTAACATATCTTCCTATATCAACGCTTCCAGCAATTCCACACTGACCAGCTAAAACAGAGTTTGAGCCAATTTTAACATTATGGGCTATATGAACTTGGTTATCTAAATAAACATTTTCACCTATATAAGTATCTGAAAAACTTCCACGATCAATTGTGCAATTTGAACCAATATAACAATTGTCTTGTATTAGCACTCTTCCAATATGATAAATTTTTATATTACTGTTGTTTTGAAAAGCAAAGCCAAAACCAGGCTGACCAATTGAACAATTATTTTCTATTTCAACATTATCACCAATTATCGAATTTTGAATTATAGTATTAGAGCCAATTTTAACATTTCTACCAATAATACAACCTTCAAGTATTACTGAACCATCTCCAACAGTAAAGTCAGCTCCAATCTTGCATCCATTCTTAATAATTGCAGATTTAGAAATATTATAATTTTTTTTAATTTTTGTCTTCTCTAACTTAATCTTTTCAGAGTTACTTAAATCTCTGTAAAATAAATTTGATATTTTAGCTACAGAAGAATGCACATCTGGCACAATAATTGTTACTATATTTTTAAAATTAGATATATCTTTTCTCTTTTTAGAAATAATTATCCCCTTTGGGCTATCTATTGATGAAGAATAGTTATGTCCATCATACAAAAAAGTTAGGTCATTTTTTGAGCAATCATTTAGGCCTTTAAATGAAGAAAAACTTATATTTTCATAACTCGATGATTTTTCACTTATATTTAAAGCTGATAAAATATTATTATAAGAAATTGGTCCTAATTTCTTATAAAAATTATACATATATTTAAAAGAAACTAATCTTCTAATTCAACTTTAATTTTAGGAAGGTTTTTATTAAGTATTTTTATAACTTGTTCTGTCATATCCATTTCATCTGCAGACATAACAACAGCATTTTTTTCTAGAATTACTGTAATTCCAACCTCTTTTGCATATTCATTAATAATTGGCTTAACTTCATCTAATATTTTCGCTCTAGCCATCTGAACCATTTGATCTAATTTTCTTAATTTTTCTTGTCTTTCAACTTGATAAGTTTGTACTTTTTTTTCAAAATCAGCAACTTTAACCTCAAATGCTTCCGGAGCCATAACAGATTGTTGCTCAATTAACCTTTCACGTTCCTTGATTATGAGATCATCTTCACTTTTAGATTCTTCTTCTGATTTTTTTTGAATTTTTTCTATCTGCTTAGTTGCATCAATTGCCGCTTTAGATTCTGTTAAGACTTTATTAATATCAATTATACCTATTGAAGTATTGGGGTATTGATCAGCAAATAAGTATGAAGAAAAGAATAATAATGTAAGTAGTATAAAATTGATTTTTTTCATAATTAAAAATTGTACCCTATATCAAAATAAAAAGTATCTATTGCGTCCGTTTCTTGCTTTTTTAAAGGTTGAGCAAAAATAAAGTTTATTGGTCCAATTGCACTGTCCCACATAAAATTAAGTCCCAAAGAGGATCTCAAATTATGTTTATCATCTATTGAGCCAAATCTGTTATCAAGACCCCAAACACTCCCAAAATCTAAAAACAATGTACTTGTAATATCAAAATTTTCTATTGGTAAATCAATATTTGTTTCAGTTGATAACAAATAAAAATATTGACCTCCAGTATATGAATTACCAGTTTTTGGACCAATACGTTGACTCTGAAATCCTCTTAATTTATTTCCTCCTAATTGAAAATATGAAGATATAGGAGCATACTTGTTATTATATCCATTTAGATGACCGCCATTAAGCTTAAGAGATCCAATTAATGATTTACTAAGTCTTTTATAATATGTGTAATCAATAGTACTTTTTATAAAAAATGAGTCACCTCCTAAACCTGCAAGATCTTGGTTTAAGATATACTTATATCCGGCTGAAGGTTTATAGGGGCTATTCCTTTTGTCGCTTGAAAATGAATAACCAATACTAGATACAGTTGTAGTTCCGGCCAGTAATTTTTCATAACTTGTGGCATCTGAGTCGGCAGTTGTTTTATCATTAAATATTGAATATTTAGTTGTAATTCTTCGATCATAAGAAAGAGGAAATCCTAATGCTAATCCAAAACCAATTTTTTCAGTTTCATAATTTACTGTAGCAGAATCCTGCAGCTCACTATACAAATCAGTTTTTATATATAAATCTCTTCCATATAGATAGGGCTCTGCAAAAGAAATATCATATGCGGTAAATTCATCACCAAAATTAGATTGAAACTTAAGTTGTTGACCTTTTCCTAAAAAATTATCCTCAGTAATTCCTAACTGTAAACTTGCCTTTGTCGCTGAAGAATATCCAGCGCCAATAGTAGCTTCACCAGTATTTTTTTCCTCAACGTCAATTATTAAATTAATTTTATCAAATGCCTCATCTTTTTCTTCAGTAATATTTACTTTACTAAAATACTGAAGGGCTTGAATTTTATTTTTTGATAAACTTATTGCATACTTGCTATATGAATCACCTTCAGTAATTGAAAGCTGCCTTCTTATAACTTTGTCTGTTGTTCTTGTATTACCGTTAATAATAATTTTATTGATATATACTTTAGGGCCTTCATCAATCAAATAATTTATATTTACTTGCTTTTTTTCATTATCAAATTTTTTGTTAGAATTTATTTGTACAAAAGAATATCCATAAGTAGACGCACTATTTTTAATTGAGGCAATATCATCTTTAATTAGATTAGCATTATATAAATTTCCTGATTTAACACTTAATGTATCTTTTAAAAATTGATCATTTAATTTCTTAAACTTGCTTTCAATCGTCACATTTCCAAAGGAATACAATTCACCTTCATCAACCGTTAATATTATTTCAAATTTATTTTTATTTGGAATTAATTGAGCAATAGAAGATTTAAAAGTAAAATTTGGATAACCACTATTTTTATATAGATTTGAAATTAAAATTTTGTCATATTCGAGTCTATCTGGATCATAATTATCTGAAGAGGAAAAGAATCGCAATAAGTTTGAGGTTTTAGTCTTCATTTCTTTTCGCAATTCTCGTGAAGAAAAAACATTGTTTCCTATAAACGTAATTTTTGATACTGAAACAATATCAGACTCATTTATTTCAAAAATCAAGTTAACACGATTATCTTTCAAGGTTTCAACTTTTGGAATGACTTCGGTAGATAATCTCCCAGATCTTTGATAAAGTGATAATAATTTTTTAACATCTTTTTTTACTTTAGATCTTGAATAAATAGATCTGTCTCTCAAAGAGATTTCACTTAACAAGTCAGAATCATTTTTTTTATCATTTCCGATAAATTTTATTAAATTAATTGTTGGATTTTCTCTGACAGTTATTTTTAATAAACCATCTATAAATTGAATCTTAACATCAGAAAATAAATCAGTTTTGTATAGACTTTTTAATGCAATATTTCCTATTTCATTTGAATAAGGGTTATCAATATTTAATTTAGAGTATGAGAGTACAGTTTCGCGCTCTATTCTCTCTACGCCATTAATTTCAATCTCATCAATATAAAAAACATCAGCAAAAATAGGGTTGCCAAAGAAAGTAAATATCAAGATTAAGAATATCTTCCGCATAAGTTACCTATTATAAATTAACTATTTATTAATAATAGTTTTTATATTTTCATCCACCCAAATACTCGATTCATTTAAATCTTCAATATTTGGTTCATTTATATTTTGATGTGACTTGAAATAAAGCTCAATAATTCTCTCATTAAAATTAACAATTTTTGTATATTTAATAACCCCTTCAAGAAATAATTTAACTAATTTATCATTAATATAGTTAAATAGATGTGGAGCAATACCATCTTTTTGCATTATATATTTACCAAGCGTAAATGCTGGAAATCGCTTATTATCGATTTCAAAGAAATCTAATGAATTCAATTTAGTTAAATCTAAATCATGATCGTTTGACCTATAATCTTTATTTGGAAAAAATAAACTAGAGATTGGAACCTCCATATTTGGTTGACTAAGAAAAGCATAGGATGAATTATCATGAAAGTTTATAATACCATGTATTATTGATTGAGGATGTACAATTGCATTAACTTGATCAGACCTTAAATGAAAAAGATTTTTGGCCTCGATAAGTTCAAGAGATTTATTCATCATATTTGATGAGTCTATCGAAATCTTATTTCCCATCTTCCATTTTGGATGTTTGATTGCTTGTTCAGGAGTTATAGAGTCAAATCTGTCCAAATCTAAATCTAAGAAAGGCCCACCTGATGCGGTTAAAGTGATATCTTTTATTGATCTATGATTTTTATATAGCAATTGATGTATTGCATTATGCTCAGAATCTAATGGAAATATACTAGTATTAAATTCATTACATTTATTAACAAGTATCTTGCCAAGTGAAATTATACATTCCTTATTTGCTATAGCCAAAGTTTTGCCAGTTTCAGCAATTTTTAATGCTAATGAGGCTCCTGATAGTCCAGAAATTGCTAAAATATAAATATCAATATCGTCATTAATAAATGACTCAAAATTTTCAATCCCATAAATAGTATTTTTTTTTGTTAAAATTTCTTTTTTATTATTTGAAATATCTTTATTAGATACTCCCAAATCATGACAATTATATTGATTAGAAATTTCAATTAAACTATCAATATTTTGATTACAAGTAATCCCTTTAAGGCAAAATTCACCATTTGTTTTATCTAGAATCCTTCGAACAGAAGAGCCGATTGAGCCAGTTGCGCCAAATAATATAATATTTTTAGACATATAGAATTAATGTATGGATATCAAAGATAATAAAGAAAAAGAATACAAGGATAAATGAATCCATTCTATCTAAAAAGCCTCCATGACCAATAAATAAACTACCCGTATCTTTTAAGTCAGATCTTCTTTTTATAAATGATACAATTGCATCACCTAGAAAAGAAAGTGTGCAAATAATTAAGGCTAAAATAAATAAATTAAAATATATTTTACTATACAAATAATACGTTAAAAATAAATTGAATAAACAAACTGCTATAAAGCCTGTAATAGAGCCACTATAAGTCTTACCTTTACTTAACTTTGGAAATATTTTTTTACCTCTAAATATATTTCCACCTAAATATGAAAAAGTATCAAAAATCCAAAGTGAAAGTAGTAAATAAATAAATATAAAAAAATTATTGTCTAATGAGAAATAATAAAATGGAAATAAACTTAGAGTATATGTTACTAATAAAATATATACAGCTACTCCAATTTTAAGATTTGATAATTTAAAAATAATTACCAATTCACTTAGAATAATAATAAAAAAGAAAATAAATAAAGAGATTAAAAAAATACCTCCTTGATACAATGAAAAAACAAAAACAGGAACAAATATGATTGCAGACAATAATCTTTTAGCAAGTTCTATATTAAAGAGTGACCTGAAATTTGAATAAATACTATTATTTACCATAATTTCTTTTTCTTTTGAGATAATTAAGTAGTGACAATTTTAAATGTGTAAACTTAAAATCAGGCCATAATTTTTTTGTAAAAATAAGTTCTGAGTACGCAGACTGCCAAAGAAGAAAATCACTCATCCGTAACTCTCCACCAGTTCTTATTATTAAATCTGGATCAGGTATTCCATTGGTATATAAATAAGTTTTAAATCTATTTGCATTCTTTTTACGAATTATTGTTTGATTTATTGCTTCAATAATTTCTTCTCGAGCACTGTAATTAAAGGCAAGGTTAATCTGTATGCCTGAATTCTTCTCTGTTTTTTTTTGAACATTTTCAATTATTTCTTTTATTGATTTTGGTAATTTTTTATATGAACCAAAGTGCTTTATCTTAAAATTTTCGTTAATTGATAGACTTTCAAAGTTGTAATATGTCTGTTTAATAAAATTAAACAGTGAATTTATTTCAAGACTTGATCTTTTCCAATTATTTACTGCAAAAACATAGAGAGTTATATATTTGAGCCTTATTGATTTCTCATTGTTTATTTTTTTAAGAATATTAATAGCATTGTTTATCCCCTGTTTATGACCTAAGTTAGGGTTTAAATTATGCTTTTTTGCCCATCTCCGATTTCCATCCATGACAATTGCAAGATGGTTAAATTTGATTGTTTTAACTGAAGATTTTTTATGGGCTCTTGGAGTCAAAAAGGTTATATTTTCTTTAAATCTTCTTCTTTAGATTTAAGATTATCCTCTATCTCTTTTATATATTTTGAAGTAATTTCCTCAATTTCATTTTGGAATTTCTTAGAGTCATCCTGTCCTATTTCTTTATTTTTTTCTAATGATTTAATTTTTTCGATTCCATCTCTTCTAATATTTCTAATTGCAACTTTAGAATTTTCTGAAATTTTCCCCGCTAACTTTAAAAATTCAACTCTTCGCTCTTCTGTTAATTGGGGTAAAGGCAGTCTAATCAATGAGCCTTCCGTTTGAGGGTTTATACCTAAATCAGATTCACTTAATGCTTTTTCAACTATAGATACATTTGATTGATCCCATATCTCTACATTAATAGTTCTTGAATCTGGTGTTGTAATATTTCCTATTTGATTAATTGGCATCTTTTGTCCGTATACTTCAGCTCTTATAGAATCAAGCATATTTGGTGATGCTCTCCCCGCTCTAATTCCTGAAAGTTCAGATTTGGTTGAACCAATAGTTGACTGCATTCTTGATTCAATATCTAACTTTATTTCTTCAAACATTATGATATTTCCGAATGACTTAATTTATTCATAAACATTTTAACAAAACAGTTTTTTTCTTGAATAGAAAATAACTTTATTGGAATTTTATTATCACGTGATATTGCAATAGCTGAAGTATCCATAACTTTTAAGTTTTCATTAATATATTTTTTAAAGCTTAGTTTAGAATATTTTTTTGCATTTTTGAATTTTTTTGGATCTTTATCATAAATACCATCTACTTGTGTTGCTTTGTAAATAACGCCACAATCGAGTTCAGCAGCTCTTAATGCAGCTGATGTATCTGTTGAGAAGTAAGGATTTCCTGTTCCAGCAGTACAGATAACAATTCTGTTTTTTTCCATATGTCTTATAGCTCTTCTTCTTATGTAGGTTTCACAAATGGACTGGATTGGAAATGCAGACATAACTCTTGTTTGAACTTCAATTTTTTCGAGAGCATTTTGAAGAGCTAAACCATTTAATACAGTTGCAAGCATACCCATATAATCAGCATTAGCCCTGTCCATTCCTTGAGATGAAGCCTCTAATCCGCGAAATATATTTCCTCCACCAATAACAACACAAATTTGTGTTTTTTTAAGTAAAAGTTTTTTTAGATTTGTAGCAATGTTATTAACTGTATCAATAGATATACCATAATTTCCAGCGCCCATTAGTGACTCCCCGGAAAGTTTAATAAGTATCCGGTTATTTTTCTTTGAAGACAAAAACTATTCTCCTAATTCGTATCTAATGAATTTATCTATCTTTATTTCTAAGCCAGAGTCTTTTGAAGAATTCTCAAGGTATGAATTTATAGATATAGAAGGATCCATAACAAATTTTTGATTCAAAAGCACATTCTCTTCAAAAAATTTCTTAATTTTACCATCAATCATTTTAGAAATAATATTATCTGGCTTACCAGAGTCTTTGAGTTGCTCTTTTAGAATATTTTTTTCATTTTCGATTAGATTTTCATCTAAGTCATCTTCACTTAGAGATTTTGGTGAACTTGCAGCTATGTGCATGCAGATGTTTTTTCCAATTTCATCTGATACATTGTCATCAGAAAACTTTAAGATAACACCTATTTTACCTAATCCATCGGTGATTTTATTATGAGTATATGTAAAAGTCTTACCTGAAATATAATCAGATCTTTTAAAAACAATATTTTCACCAATTTTTGCAATAGCGTTACTTATTAATTCAGAAGACTTTTCTGCAGTATTGTTATTTTCTAAAATTGCAATATCCAATACATTTGTGACCAATGATTGAAATTCAGAGTTTCTGGATACAAAATCTGTTTCTGAATTGATTTCTACGATAGCAGCACCACTGTCAGATGTTTTTATTCCAACAAGTCCTTCATTAGCATCTCTAGTTGATTTTTTTTCAGCTTTTGCTATTCCTTTTTCTCTTAGCCATTTAAAAGCATCATCTAAATTACCATCAGATTCGGCTAAAGCATTCTTACAATCCATCATACCTGCGCCAGACATCTTTCTTAGGTCTTGTACCTGTTTAGCTGTAACTTGAGACATTATTTAGGCTCCAGTGATGCGCCGGGGTCTTTCACATCTACTTGTTCAGCATTATTGGTTTCATCTATACTTTTTTGATCTGCGACTTCTATTTCATTTTTTTCTTCAAATACAATTTCTTGTTTTGATGATTCAATTGTCTGTTGTATTAAATCACAATAAAGATTAATTGACCTTCTTGAATCATCATTACCTGGAATTGGAAAGTCAATTACTTCTGGATCTGCATTTGTGTCAACGATACCGATAACAGGAATATTTAGATTTTTTGCCTCAGCAACTGCCTTATGCTCAAGTTTAGTATCTATTATAAATATCAAGTCTGGTGCTTTTTTCATCTCACTAATTCCAAACAACGACATCATTAATTTTTGATGTTGTCTTTCCATTTGTAAAACTTCTTTTTTTGTAAATTCGTTGTTAAGATTTGACTTAGAAATTTCTAAATCCTTCATTTTTTTAATTGAGTTTGTAATAGTAGACCAGTTTGTCAGCATGCCACCTAACCACCTATGATTCACATAATAATGGTTTGTGTCTGTTGCTAATTGAGCAATTCTCTTAGATGCTTGTTTTTTAGTAGATACAAATAATATCTTTCCACCTTTTGATACGACATCATTTATTTTATTAAGAGCTTCAGTTAATAATCCTACAGTTTGTGTAAGATCAATAATATGCACATTTTCTCTAGTGCTATGGATATATTTTTCCATTTTAGGATTCCATCTTTGAGTTTTATGTCCAAAATGTACACCTGCTTCAATTAAGTCCTTGAGACCAAAATTTGGTATTGTCATATATTTTCTCCGGTTATTCATCCGTAACAATTTGACCCCATTGGGACCGGACAGCAGTTAGCTATCGTTACGTGTTTTATTGCGTGTAATTAGCCTAAAAATAAAAATACTTCAATAAAATTTATTCATCAAAGCTTACTTCTTTTACCCCATAAATGGATCTTATTCTTTCAATTAAATTTGTATCTACTTTATAGAGATCTGGTAATGCAAGTCTTTGATTTTCAACAATAATATTTATTTTATGATTTCCCTTTTGTAAATTAATTGCCTTAAATTCATTTAATGAAAATTTATCATTGGCATATATTTGAAGTAAAGATGTTTTTGGCTTAACATTTTTAGTCTCTATATCAGAGGTATTCTTTTTATTTGAAAATGATGAGTATGGCTGATTAGTCATTTTAATTATATCTACAATTTTATATATTTTTTTAGCTTCACCTCTTAGACCATTTCCGTCATCAGAAAAATCAATGCCAATAGCGTATGATTCACCTTCAACTAAAATATCTCTGTACTTACGAAGATTATTTTCAAATATTATAAGTTCATATATAGAACTAAGATCTGAAAAATTTAAAAAGGCATATGCGTTTCCTCTAGCTGAGCGTTTTTCTTTTTTTGACAATAGTGTTCCGGCCAACAACACATTTTTTTCATTATGAAAATTCTTATTCGACTTAATTGTTTCAAAATTTTTAATGTCTAGTTTTGAAACTTTATTTAGAAATTGATTTAATGGATGCCCAGATAAATAAAAACCGAGTATTTCAAATTCTTTCATTAGCTTTGTTTCTTCGTTCCATCTTTCTTTTGAAGAAAACTTATATTCAAATTTTGAAGCCTCGCCAAAAATATCTTCTTGATTGCTATTATTTGTATCATGAAAATGTTTTAAGTGTTTAATAATCTCTGGGCATTCATTAAATATATTTTCTCTGCTAATATTAAATGAGTCAAAACTGCCAGAACACGCTAATGCTTCTAGTGTTTTTTTGTTTGATACTGATGAACTTACTCTTGTTAGGAAATCATTAAAATCTTTGAAATTACCATTTTTACTTCTTTCTTCTTCAAGTTCTTTAATTGCTTCTATTCCAACATTCTTTATTGCTCCTAATGCATATGAAATTCCTTCTCCCTCTCGCACAAAATATGAACTAGACTTGTTAACATCTGGAGCAATTAATGGAATTTTCATTCTATCTAATTCTTGTTGAAATATTGCTAATTTATCAGTGTTATTAATATCTAATGACATTGATGCGGCAAAAAATTCAATTGGATAATGTTTTTTAAGATATGCGGTTTGAAATGCAATTAAAGCATAAGCTGCTGCGTGACTTTTATTGAAACCATAATCTGCGAATTTTGATAATAATTCAAATATATTATTTGCTTCATTATCTTTGAGCCCTTTTGATATACAGCCTTCTACAAATCTTTTCTTTTGAGCTGTCATTTCTTTTTGTATCTTTTTGCCCATTGCCCTTCTTAGAAGATCTGCTTCACCGTCTGAATAGCCAGATAACTCTCTTGCTACACCCATAACTTGCTCTTGATAAATAATAACACCATACGTTTCCTTTAATAAGTCTTCTAGCAGTGGATGAACATAATCTGGTTTTTCTCTTCCATGTTTTCTCTCAATATAAGTTGGAATATTGGCCATTGGCCCTGGTCGATATAGGGCAACAAGAGCAATAATATCTTCAAATTTGTCTGGTTTTAAATTTTTAAGAGTATCTTTCATGCCTGGACTTTCTAATTGAAAAATGCCTGTTGTCTCACCTGTCCCTAGAAGCTCAAAGGTTTTTGTATCAGTCAAATCAATTCCTGATATTTCAAATTTTTTGAACCTATTTACCAACTCGACGCAATTGTTAATTAACGTTAACGTTTTTAACCCTAAAAAATCAAATTTTACTAATCCTGCATTCTCTACCCACTTCATATCAAATTGAGTCAGAAAAATATTAGAATCCGGATCACTATATAATGGAACATCCTTATAAATGATGTCCTTTGATATAACTACGCCAGCAGCGTGTATAGATGCATGTCTTTTTAAACCTTCTAGTTTTAGGGCTATACTTAAAAGTTTTTTAATTTTAGGATTTTTATTTGCTTCTTCTGTCAGCTTTGGTTCGTCATCAATATATTCTTGAAGACTCAATTGTCTTGAAGGATCGAATGGTATTAACTTAGTTAAATAATCTACTTGTCCATATGGAATACCAAGTACTCTTCCAATATCTCTTAATACTGCTCTTGCTTGAAGTTTTCCAAAAGTAATGATCTGAGCAACATGGTCCTTACCATACTTCTCATAAACATAATTAAGAACTTCATCTCTTCTATCTCTACAAAAGTCAATATCAAAATCAGGTAATGAAACACGCTCGGGATTTAAAAATCGCTCAAAAATTAAACCAAAATGAATAGGATCTAAATCAGTAATTTCAAGGCACCATGCAACTAATGAGCCGGCACCTGAACCTCTTCCAGGTCCCACTGGAATATTATTATTTTTTGCCCATTTAATAAAATCTGCAACAATTAAGAAATACCCCTCATACTTCATATTAATAATAATATCTAATTCAGTATCTAATCTTTTCTGATATTCATTCCTTAATTGATTTCCTTCATCTTGATTTTCAATTTTTTTCATTTTAAGAGTCTGAACAACTCTCTTTTCTAAACCTTCATATGAAATTTTCCTAAGAAGATCTTTTTCGGAATTTTCAGTATCTTTAATAAAGACTGGAAGTATTGGTGTTTTTATTTCTGGTCTAAATGAGCATCTTCTTGAAATTTCTATGGTATTTGACAATGCTTCAGGTAAATCATTAAACAGAGATTCCATTTCATCAATGGATTTAAAATAATGTTGATCAGAAAATCTGTATCTATCTAACTGAGAAACAAATTGCTTTTTTTCAATACAACTTAATGCATCATGTGCTTCGTAATAGTCAGGTGACTCAAAATATACTTCATTAGTTGCAACTAAAGGCAATGAATGATCATAAACTAAATTAAGAAGCGCGTTTTCATTTTTCTTATTTGAATTTCCTAGTCGTTGTATCTCAACATAGAGATTGTCATTAAATTGCTCTTTTAAATTTTGAATAAATTGATCTGCAATTATTGATTTCCCAGAATTTAGTATTGGATCAATTAAATTATTGCGTCCACCTGTTAAAACAATTAGTCCATCTTTTTTGTTGTAAATATCAGATAAGTTTATGGCATTATTAGTAGTATGCTTAGTGTAACATAAAGAACTTAATTCTAGCAGATTTTGATATCCTTTTAGATTTTTAGCGAACAAGTTTAAAAAGAAAAATTTATCGTCTAATTGCGATAAATCTAATTTGTATTCAGTGGGTATGTTTATTTTGATGTTACATCCAATTAAAGGTTGAACGCCATAACTTGAAATCTTGTCACTAAATTCTAATGCTCCAAACATGTTATTAGTGTCTGTAATACCTACTGCAGGCATCCGAAAAGACTCACATAATTCTGCGATACGATTGATTGTTATCGCACCTTCAGATAATGAATATTCTGTCTTATTTGTGAGGTGAACAAAATTAGTCATTAGACTAATTTTATCTGGTGATCTGATTTTCTTGCAAGATCCAAATTATGTGTAGCCATAATTAATGAAATTTTCTGTGAATAAACAAAGTTAATAAGATGCTCAAATACATCATTGCTAGTATTTTTATCAAGATTTCCTGTTGGTTCATCGGCAATAATGATTTTAGGTTCATTGATTATAGCTCTAGCAATTGCCACTCTTTGTTGCTCTCCCCCTGATAAATCTTTTGGCAAATGATTAATACGAGCACTTAAGCCAAGTATATCTAGACATTTAAAGGCCAAATTATATGCATCCTTTTTATTTGCACCTAAAAGTAATTGAGGAATAGTAACATTTTCAATCGCTGTAAAGTCTGAAAAAAGATTATTGGATTGATAAACAAATCCTATTTTATCTCTTCGAATAAGGTTTTGCTGTACATAATTTATATCCTTTAAATTTTCATCAAAGAAAAAAATATCACCACTATCAGCTGTATCGATGAGACCAATAACATTTAACAGTGTGGATTTTCCTGATCCAGAGGGGCCAATTACAGATATGAATTTACCTTCTTGTATTGTTGCATTTAAGTTTTCAATTACCGGTATTACTGTGTCTCCTTGGGAATATGATTTTGAAATATTTTCTAGTCTAATAATTGTGTCAGGCATTACTAAATATATCCTTAATTTTCATTTTAGAAGCAACTCTAGATGGATATATAGTTGCTAATAGTGAGATGATTATTGAGAATACAAATATTAAAAATATTTGATTGTAATCAATTATGGTTGGAATTTTATCAATAAAATAAAATTGTGATGGAAACAAATTTAAGTTAAACAAGTTATTGAGTGTCTGTCTTATATTTTCTAAATTTAATGTAACAATAATTCCTAACAATGAACCAATTAAACTTCCAGCCACACCTATTAAAGATCCTATTATAATAAATATTCTTAAAATTGAAAAATCAGATGTACCAATCGTTTTAAGAATAGCAATTTCATTTGATTTATTTTTAACTAAGATAAAGAGGCACGTAATAACATTAAATGCAGCTACTATAATAATTAACGATAGGATAATAAACATAACATTTCTTTCAATTGATAGGGTTTCAAAGAAAAAAGCATTAACCTGTTTCCAGTCCCTCGAATAAAAAAGCTCTTTTTCCTTAATTATTTCATTAACTTGATTACTTATCTTGTCCGTATAAGAAGAGTTTTTAAGATGAATTTCAATTGCAGAAATTCTATTGTTTACTCCATATATTTTTTGCATTTCTTTTAAATTAAGAAATGCATAATTGCTGTCATACTCACTCATCCCTGTATCAAAATATCCTCCAACATTAATCAAACGAGACTTAGGAAGTGTGCCAAATGGAGAATTTACAGAACTAGATGTGTATAATTTAATTTGTGATCCTATTTCTACATTTAATCGGTCAGCTAGTTTTGACCCAAGATAGATTGCGTCTAACATCAATTCATTAGAATTATTTTTTTTATTTTTAAACTTATAATGATCTATATTGTCTGGGTTAAATGATTTAAGAATAATCCCTCGAGTTTCAGAATTCGCTGAAATCAAAACTTGATCTGTAATATTTGCATCAATAAACTCTATTTCATCAATAGATGAAAAGTTTTGAGATATATCCTCAAAATATTTTTCATAATTATTTATATAAATGTGACCGTTGAATCCTATAATTCGATTTTCAAGCTCATATCTAAAACCATTCATTACTGACATAGTAATGATCAGAGTGGCAACACCGATGCATATACCAAAAAAAGAGAACCATGATATAATTGAAAGAAGTCCCTCTGACCTCAATGGCCTTATGTAACGAAATGCAATAAATCTCTCAAAACTATTAAAAGGCACTTTATTTATTAACTATTTTTAAAAAAAGAAGTTACATTTTCTATGTCTACTTCTGAAATATCACCTGTTTTTCTGTTTTTTACTTCAAGAATAGAGTCGCTTTTAGACTTATTACCAATAATGACTTGGTATGGAAGTCCTATTAAATCCATCCTTGAAAATTTAACACCAGGATTATCGTCTTTATCATCATACAGTACATCAAAACCTGCACTCATTAACTTTTCATAAACATCATCAGAAATTGAAGTAATATCATCATCTTTCTGTTTTAGATTAATTATCCCAATATCGTATGGAGACACTGATTTCGGCCAAATAATTCCTTTTTCATCATTTGATGACTCAATTATCGCGCCAACTAATCTAGATATTCCAATTCCATAAGAACCCATAAATACAGTTGCTTGTTTGCCATCCTTATTTAAAACATTCGCTTTCATGGCTTCTGAATATTTTGTACCAAAACTAAATATATGACCCACTTCAATACCTTTAGATTTAGTTTGATTTTCATTTGAAACATTTTTATCAAAGTCGTCTTGATTAAATTTATCATCAGAAACTGCGTATAAAGTTTTATATGAATTTACTAAACCTGATAAATCTTCTAAATAGTTGATGTTAAATAGTTCATTTTCTTGCTCAAGTAGTTTACTATCAAAATAAATATCAGACTCACCTGTTTTAGATATTATTATAAATTCATGAGATAAATCTCCACCTATTGGGCCTGTTTCTGCTGCCATCGGTATTGCTTTTAGTTCTAGTCTTTGAAACGTTTTCAAATAACAAACAAAAAATTTATTATACGATATCTCACTTTGCTGTTTATCAAGATCAAATGAATAAGCATCTTTCATTAAAAATTCCCTTCCTCTCATTACTCCAAACCTTGGTCTAAGCTCATCACGAAATTTCCATTGAATGTGATATAGCAACTGAGGAAGTTCTTTATATGATTTTATTGATCGCCTAAAGATATCTGTTATTTGTTCTTCATTTGTTGGGCCATAGAGCATTTCCCTATCTTGTCTATCATTAATTCTGAGCATTTCTTTTCCATAATCTTCATATCTTCCACTTTCTTTCCATAAATCTGCGGGTTGAATCGTTGGCATTAAAATCTCATTTACACCTGCGGCGTCTTGCTCTTCTCTCACAATATTTTCAATCTTTTTTAAAACTCTTAATCCTAATGGTAGCCATGAATAAATTCCTGAACTTGACTGAGAAATCATGCCAGCACGCATCATTAATTGGTGTGAGACAATTTCAGCATCACTTGGAGATTCTTTTAAAACTGGAAGGAAGTAATTAGTTAATCTCATTTATATAAAAAGTATTCATAATAAACATTAAAAATCCATCATTGTTTAGAAGCAAAAAAACAACAAACCATAAGATAACAGAAATAATTGTAGTTATGATGAATTTTTTTAATAATTGTGGATTATTAGGAGCGCCACGATCATTTCCTTCATATTCAGTGATACTAGAAGCTTTATTATCAATGCTTATTGGCAATAAAATAAATAATATTAGCCACCAAATTATTAGAAAAAGGATAATTGAGCCTGTAAGTCCCAATTTAAGCTTCTTCTAATTCAATCATTGTCCCATTACAGCTTTTTGGATGAAGAAAGACTACTGGTTTTCCGTGTGCACCAATTTTAGGCTCTCCGGTTCCAGTGATAGCTATTTCATGATCATTTAATTTTTTTACTGCATCATTTATATCTTCAACTTCAATACATATATGATGCATGCCGCCTTTTGGATTCTTATTAATAAAGTTTTCTATAGGTGAACCTTCACCTAATTTTTCAAGTAATTCTATTTTAGTATTACCAAGATCTATAAATACCGTAGTTACACCATGATCAGGTTGCTCAACTGGATCTGAAACTTTAGCTCCAAAAATATTTTTATATTGTTCAGCAGCTTCTTTAATATTTGGTACGGCAATAGCAATGTGATTTAATTTTCCGAGCATATTAGATATGTATTATTTCTATATTGGTTAAAGGTTTTTTCTTTAATGATCTAAATATAGTATTTTTTGCTAAGCTTTCTAGTTTTTTGTGCATTTTTTTATCATTTGAATTTATATTTTTTGGAGTATTAAAAAAATCATAGATTTCTTCTTCTAAATTTATAATAAAATCTTCTTCATCATCATTATCACTAATTATGCCATAAGTAGAAATAATTGGCGCTTTATGTAATTGTGACTTTTTATTTACAATACAAGTTATATTCATTGATCCATTAAAATTCATTATTCGTCTTTCATTCAAATGAAAACTATCACTATCAACTAGTCTATTGCCATCCAAATATAGTCTGCCTGTTATGCATTGATCCATTACATAAGGTCTGCCAGGAGCTAATTGTAAAATATCACCATTTGATACAAGTGTTGGATTTTCAACCTGTAGCTCTTTCGCTAGTTCATAATGTGACTTAAGATGTCTATATTCACCGTGCACTGGAACTGAAATCTTAGGTTTTACATGCTTATACATATCAATAACTTCATCACGACACGGATGACCAGATACATGTATATCCTCGTCGTATTCAGTAATCACATCAGCTCCAAGTTCTGACAAGGCATTAAACATTGCGAATAGTTTTTTTTCATTTCCAGGAATGATTTTTGACGAGAATATTACAGTATCACCCTGATTAATTTCAACGTTAGGAAAATCTCTATTAGCGATTCTCATCATTGCTCCACGAGGTTCGCCCTGACTACCTGTACATAAGTATAAAAGTTCACTTCCTTTTTTCTTTTTTGCTTCCTTTTCGTTAAGAATTATATTTACATTTTCTAATATTCCATTTTCCCTCGCGACAGATATCATTCTGTGCATTGATCTACCTAATACAACAAGAGATCTATTGCTCTCTCTCGCAGCAACCGCAACAGATTCTAATCTTGCTACATTGGATGCGAATGAAGTTACAAATATTTTTGATTTAATATTTTTGACAACATCAACTAGATTTTTTCTTACAGTAGACTCAGAACCTGATCTACCAGCAGTTAATACATTTGTTGAGTCACAAACCATCGCCAATATCTCAGTATTATCATTTAGCAGTTTATCAAAATTAATCGGATTTCCTAACATTGGATCTTGATCAATTTTCCAATCTCCAGTGTGATAGATTGTTCCCAATGGAGTTTTAATAAAAAGTGAATTAGGCTCTGGTATTGAGTGAGTAAGTGTTGATAATTGTATTTCAAATGGTCCAATTTTAAAATTAGACTCCAAATCAACAATATTTAGATAATCGTCAATATTTATCCCGCGTTCATCAAATTTAAGTTTGATAATTGATGCTGTAAAACTTGAAGCATATATTTTACACTCTAAATCAGGCCATAAATATGCTAGTCCACCCACATGATCTTCATGTGCATGTGTAATGAAAATTCCATCTAAATCTTCTTTTCTTTCTTTTATAAATCCATGATCTGGCATAATCACATCAACGCCACCTAAAGTGTCATCTCCAAATGTTATGCCTACATCAACTAATAACCATTTCATATCATCAATATGAGAGCCATATCCATAGCAATTCATATTCATGCCTATTTCACCAGTTCCACCTAATGGTAGAAAAACAAGTTTATTTTTACTTTTTGTATTCATTATAAATAATATTTAATCCTTTTAATGTTAAGTCAGGTTCATAATGCTGTATTTGAAATAAATCACCTCTAAACATTCCTGACAGTCCTCCAGTTGCAATAATATTTGCATCTTTAAATCCATTTTGCTTTTTTAACCTATCTATTAATCCTCCAACTAAACTTACATAGCCCCAGTAAATTCCAGATTCAATTGCTGACGCAGTATCTTTCCCAATTAATTTTTCAACTTTTTTAATCTCTATTAATGGAAGTTTTGCCGTATTATGAGCAAGAGACTGAATTGAAAGATTTACTCCAGGGCATATTATTCCACCAATATATGAACCACTAGAATCAACAAGATCAAAAGTAGTGGCAGTTCCAAAATCAATAATTATTAAGGGGCCATTGTATATATTTAATCCCGCGTATGAATTAATCAAGCGGTCAACACCAACCTCATTAGGCTTGTCTACATCAATTTTAATTAAATCACCCAAATATTCATTATCAATTTCAACTATATTTAACTCTTGATAATTTTTCATAAAATTTATTAGAGACAAAATCGTATCGGGAACTACACCAGAAATAAAACAGTCAACGCAATCAGTTTCGATAAAATTATTTATCTTTTTATAGGTTTTACTCTCAACGCTAGAAACATCTTTATCAAAGATTTCTGTCTCAATTCGGAGCTGTTCAATTAAACCTAAATTATTAAATTTACCAAATAATATATTTGTATTTCCTATGTCTACCAATATATGCATATTTTTTATTTTCTAATTGAGATCTCGCCTGAATTAAATTTTTTAATCTTATTTTCTATTTCAAGTTCAATCTCATAGTTGTCACTTAATCCTGTTAAAGTTCCTATCTCAACAAGACCAGAATGATTGAACTCGACATCTTTATTCAATTTCCATAAATTTGACAAGGTATATTCCCTGAAAAGATTAATTGATCCCTCATTGAAATAATTGAGATTTGTATGAATTTTTTCTCTCAATACATCAAAAAAATTCTCCAGTAGATTGTCTTTTTTTGATGTCAAATCATTAAGACAGACCGTCTGATGGCTAAGATTCTCGGGAGAGGATATAATATTGACCCCAATGCCAATGATTGAAAATTTATTATCGCCACTTAATTGGTTTTCAATCAATACTCCTGATAATTTTGAATTTTCAAACAATATATCATTTGGCCATTTTATTTTTAAAGGATTTTGATTATCCAAAAACGAGCTAACTGACTGATGAACGGACACAGCAATCACACATGATAACATTGGAATAACGTTTAGTTTCCAAGATATATTGGTCAATAAAGTCGTAAATAAGTTTCCTTCATCAGAAACCCAGCTATTTTTATTTCTTCCTCTACCCTTAGTTTGCACTTTAGCTCTAAACCATATTGGATCACTAATTCCACCTATAGTATTTAAATGATCTAGTGCAGCTGAATTTGTACTATCTATTTCATTAAACAACTTAACTTCAGCGTTATTTATATTAATCATCTGAATTAAAAAAATGTTTTAGCCGCATAATTTCCTATATTGAGTATTGGACTTGGATAAATAAAAAAGAGAATTACTATTCCTGATGATATAAAAAATAGTAAATTAAGAGAATTCGAATTAAATTCATCAAACTTCTCAGAAGGTTCATCAAAATATATAATTTTGACAATTCGTAAGTAATAGAATGAAGAAACTACGCTCGCTACAATCCCTACAACAGCTAATAAGTAGAAATCACTCTTAATCGCCGACATAAAAATATAAAATTTACCAAAAAACCCAGCTAGCGGCGGAATACCTGCTAACGAGAACATACTTAGAGCGATTAAAATTGCGTAAAATGGATTATGTTTATAAAGGCCTGAAAGATCATTGATATTTTCACAGTATTCATCTTTTCGTTTCATCATGAGAATAAATGAAAAAACAGAAATGTTCATTACTAAGTATAAGATTAAATAAATTATAAGAGACTGGATACCCTCAAAATTAAAACAGGCCATTCCGATTAAAATATAACCTACGTGACCAATTGAACTGTAGGCCATTAATCGCTTTATATTTGATTGTGCAATAGCAGCAAAAGCTGCAAAGATCATTGAAGCAATAGATAAGAAAATTATTATTTGTTGCCATTCGGCTGCTGTTTCACCGAATGAAGAATATAAAAACCTAAGAAATATTGCTACTGCTGCAATCTTTGGAGCTAATGCAAAAAAACCTGTGACAGGTGTTGGCGCACCTTGATAAACATCGGGTGTCCACATATGAAATGGAACCGCAGAAACTTTAAATGCTAAACCTGAACATACAAAAACAATACCTATTAGAAGTCCCAAGCTATCTTTATCATACGTAGCTGAAATTAAGCTAAAATTTGTATTGCCTGTAAACCCATAAATGTAAGAGATTCCAAATAGAAGCAAACCAGATGAAAGAGCCCCAAGTATAAAGTATTTTATACCAGACTCTGAAGACTGTAGGCTATTTCTATTTAACGAAGCTAAGACATACAGGCTTAAGCTTTGCAATTCTAATCCTATAAACATTGCCAATAAATCATTGGATGAAACCATTACCATCATACCAAGTGACGCAAAACTAATTAAAATTGGAAATTCATATATATCAATATTTATTTTTCTTCTTGATGGAGAAAACATTAATAAAGTAGAAGCTGAACCTATAAGTATTAACACCTTTATTGTTTTTGAAAACTCATCATTCACAAAACTATTATTAAAGCCAAATGAAGATGGTTGATAAATAACAAGCACAGCTGTTAAAATAAGTATCGAGAAAGTGAGTAAGTTTATAATATTTACTCTTTTATAAAATAACCCTACCATCAATAAAAGCGTTGATGACAAAAACAGAAATATTTCTGGTAATATAATAGTGAAAACACCCATTAATTCATCTTTCCATTTATTATTTCTAGAGTTAGTTGACTTGACGGCTCAATAATCTCTAAGACTGGTATGGGATAAATACCAATTAAAAGTGTAAGCAATATCAATGGAACAAAAATTATAATTTCTCGGGACGATAAATCTAAGATATCCTTTAAATCATCCTTTATTAATTGGCCAAAAATAATTTTTCGATATAGCCATAAAGAATAAGTGGCAGCTAAAACAACGCCCGTTGTTGCAAAAACAGCAAAATAAGTATTTACAGAAAAAATAGATAGTAAAACTAAGAATTCACCAACAAAGCCACTTGTTCCTGGCAACCCAAGACTAGCAAGGATAAAAATCATGAATGAAAAGGAGTACAGTGGCATTCTATTAACAAGTCCGCCATATCTCTCTATTTCTCTTGTATGTATTCTATCATATACCACACCAACACATAGAAATAATGCCGCAGAAACAATTCCATGACTAATCATTTGTATAATAGCGCCTTCAATGCCTTGAATTGTGAAAGTAAATATGCCCAATGTGACAAAGCCCATATGGGCAACAGATGAATATGCTATCAACTTTTTCATATCTTCCTGAACAAGTGCAATCAATGATGTGAAAATAATGGCTATTATACTTAATGCATAAATCATAGGGGCAAAATAGTGAGATGCATCAGGAAACATTGTAATTGAGAAACGAATAAATCCATAGCCAGCTAATTTTAATAAGACACCAGCCAGTATTACTGATCCTGCAGTCGGAGCTTCAACGTGTGCATCAGGCAACCATGTATGAAATGGCCACATAGGAATTTTGACAACAAAGGATGCAAAAAAAGCAAGCCATAAAATAATCTGAGCATCATAGCTAAACTCATGCTGTAATAAAACTGGTATGCTTGACGTTCCAACTTCCCAGTACATAAATATGACAGCCAAAAGCATGAAAACAGAACCTGCTAGGGTATAAAGAAAAAACTTAAATGTTGAATAAATTCTTCTTTCACCTCCCCAAATACCAATAATTAAGAACATTGGGATTAAGCCGCCTTCAAAGAAAAGGTAAAATAATATCAAATCCATTGATATAAAAACGCCAATCATGAAAGTTTCTAAAGCTAGAAAAGCGATAAGATATTCTTTCATTGAAAATTTAATATTGTTGTAACTGGCTAATATACAGATTGGAACTAGGAACGTTGTTAAGACAACAAATAATATTGAAATACCATCAACTCCTAAATGATAACTAATGGTATCACCAAGCCAATAATATTTTTCTACAAATTGAAAATTGGGATCAACTTTATTAAAATTGAATAAGACAACTAATGAGATAATAAAATTTAAAAAAGATACCCAAAGAGCAGTTTGCTTTAAATTGACATCACTCTCTGAATTATTTGATATAAATGTTAAGAGTAAAATACCTATAACAGGTAAGACTAATAAGATAGATAAGATGGGCAATTCATTCATTTAAATAACAAAAATAAAATAAGTAATAAGAAAAGACAGGCCGATCAAAATTGAAAATGCATAATGGTAAATGAAGCCTGTTTGAATACTTCTTGCTCTTTCAGATATCTTTAATACCATGTTAGCGATACCATTTGGACCGAAACCATCAATAAAATAGCCGTCAATTATTTTCCAGAAAAATTTACCAATACCCCTTGCAGGGATCACAAAAACGTAGTGATAAAGTTCATCAAAATACCATTTATTAAGCAAGAATTTATACAAAGGCTCATTTAAAGAGGCCAAAGCAGCTGGTAATTTTGTATTTTTTAAATACATGTACCAAGCAATAATAAAGCCAAGAACTCCAAGCATTGCAGGAAGATAGTATATTAAGAAAGGTATATGGTGATGCTCATGATGATGAATAGCAATTGAATGATCCCAAAATTCAACACTTGCTCCTCCAATGAAATATGACTTAAAAATATATCCAAATGATAGAGCGCCAATTGCAAGAATAAATAAAGGCATTAACATTACATACGGTGACTCATGGACTTCTCTAAATTTCTGCTCTTCCATTCTAGTGCTTCCATTAAATGTAAGGAACATCAATCTCCAAGAATAAAATGATGTCATGACAACACCCAATGTTCCTAAAAAATATGCATAATTAGAAAACATGGCATCAGATAAGTATGCTGCCTCTATTATGGCGTCCTTTGAATAAAAGCCAGATGTAAATGGAAATCCCATTAAGGAAATAGTACCAACTACCATCATGGCATGTGTTAATGGAGTAAAGATATATATTCCACCCATTTTTCTTATATCTTGCTCTTCATGAACTGAGTGTATTACCGAACCGGCACCTAGAAAGAGTAATGCTTTGAAAAATGCATGAGTAAATAAATGGAACATCGCAGCACCGTAAGCGCCTAAGCCTGCTGCAAAAAACATGTAGCCCAATTGACTGCAGGTCGAGTATGCAATTACACGCTTGATATCATTTTGAACTAGACCAATTGTAGCAGCAAAGAAAGCTGTGGACGCACCTACTAAAGTTACAAATGAAGAGGCTTCCACTGATAGATCAAAAAGAGGAGAACATCTCACTACTAAGAAAACGCCGGCTGTGACCATCGTAGCCGCATGGATTAAAGCTGATACAGGTGTTGGTCCCTCCATTGCATCCGGTAACCATGTATGAAGGAATAACTGAGCTGATTTTCCCATGGCACCAATAAATAAAAGAAAGCAAATTAATGTAATTGCATTAATATCGTATCCAATAAAGTTGAAATTTGTTTCATTAAATTTTTCTGCATTTTCAAAAACAACTTGATAATCAATAGAACCGAAAACTATATAAATTGTAAAGATACCAAGCGCTAAACCAAAATCTCCTACACGATTAACAATAAATGCTTTAATTGCAGCAGCATTAGCTGAAGGTTTTTTATACCAGAAGCCAATAAGAAGATAAGAAGCAAGACCGACGCCCTCCCATCCAAAAAACAATTGTAAGAAATTATCTGCTGTAACCAGCATAATCATTGCAAATGTAAACAATGATAAATATCCCATAAATCTTGGCTTACTATTGTCATGAGACATATAGCCAATTGAATAAATATGAACAAGAGCTGAAACAGAAGTTATAACAACGAGCATTACTCTTGTTACAGCATCAATATACAAAGACCAGTTTACAGAAAGGTCGCCAGATGTGATCCAAGTAAATAAAGTAAACTTGTATACTTGGGGGTCTGATAGATTAATAACAAATAAATAAAATGATAAAATCGCTGAAATTGAAATAAATAAAGACGTAACAATTTGAGTGATACGATCTATTGTTTGGTCACTCTTAAAGAAAGAAAATAAACAAGAAATAACAAAACCAAAAAGAGGCAAAAGAACAATCGAGTGAATCATTATAACATCATCCTTTCAAGCTATTGATTTTCTCAATTTCAATAGTCCCAGCATTTCTATTATATATCACCAATATTGCTAAACCTATTGCGGCTTCAGCAGCAGCAACAGTTAAAACAAATAAAGAAATTATTTGTCCTGTAAGATCACCTAAGAAATATGAAAAAGAAACTAGATTGATATTGACTGATAGAAGAATGATCTCAATTGACATTAATATAATTATTACGTTTTTTCTGTTGAGAAATATACCAATAACCCCGATGCTAAAAAGAAGTGCTGACAATATTAAAAACTGATTTAATTCAATCATTATATATCAACTCCTTCATTTGATTTAGGATCAACCATCGTTATGGTTGATTTATAATTACGATCTAATTGAGATTGAATTGATTGTCTTTTTACGCCCTCACGAGTCCTTAGAGTCAAAACAATTGAACCAATCATGGCAACAAGTAAAATAACGCCAGAAAGTTGAAAATATAAAATATAATCTGTGTATAGGATGGACCCAATAGCCTCTGTATTTGTTAAATTTTCAAATTTTATCATTGGATTAACTAAGATTTGAATATTTGAGAGATCAAATTTGGTATTAATGAGAACTATAATTAGTTCAGATATAAAAACCACACCAACAAAAAATCCAATTGGTAAATATTGAAGAATATTATTCTTATCGAGGCTTATTTTAAAATCTAACATCATAACAACAAATAAAAATAAAACTGCGACAGCTCCTACGTAAACGATAATTAAAATCATTGCCAGAAACTCAGCATGTAAAATTATAAAAAGCCCTGCGCCATTAAAGAATGTTAAAATTAAAAATAATACTGAATGAACTGGATTTTTTGAGGTAATCACCATCAAAGAAGAAAGAAGAATAACAGTTGAAAATATATAAAATGATAACAAGGATGCTGTCATTTTCTATCTATACTCCGCATCTTTTTTTAGATTTTCGGCAATTGCGCTTTCCCACTTATCACCATTATCTAAGAGCTTCTCTTTTGTATAATAAAGTTCTTTTCTAGTTTCAGTGGAAAATTCAAAATTAGGTCCTTGAACAATTGCATCTACCGGACAAGATTCTTCACATAATCCACAATAAATACATTTTACCATATCAATATCATATCTAGTTGTTCTTCTCGTTCCATCATCTCGTGGTTCAGATTCAATGGTTATGGCTTGAGCTGGACAAACTGCCTCACATAATTTGCACCCAATACATCGTTCTTCACCACTTGGGTATCGCCTCAAAGCATGTTCTCCTCTAAACCTTGGGCTTAATTTTCCACGTTCATAAGGGTAGTTTAATGTGGCTTTCTTTTTGAAGAAATATTTCTGTGCTAATATGTAAGCCTTAATAAAGTCGATGAGCAGAAAAGATTTTATAAAATTAATAATTTTCATGAAAATACAGGAGCTAGATTGAAGAAAAATAAAACGCTAGAGGTAACCACAACAGCTAATAATGAAAGTGGCAAAAATACTTTCCAACCAAGTCTCATTAATTGATCATATCGATACCGTGGAACAAAGGCTTTGACCATTGATATCATATAAAAAATCACCATCATCTTAACTAAAAACCATATAAAACCAGGTATAAGGTTGAATGGAGCTACATCAATGGGTGGATACCATCCGCCAAAGAACATGATGGTCATCATTGCACACATCAGTAAGATATTTATGTACTCACCTAGAAAAAAAAGAAGAAATGGCATAGCGGAATATTCTGTTTGATAGCCGGCTACAAGCTCGGACTCTGCTTCAGGTAAATCGAACGGCGGTCTGTTTGTTTCCGCAAGCGCTGAGATAAAAAAAACAACAAACATTGGGAACAAAGGAATAAAGAACCAAATATTTTTTTGAGCATAAACAATTTCTGAGAGGTTTAGAGAACCAACACACATTAATACTGTTACAATTACAAATCCTATAGAAACCTCATATGAAACCATTTGAGCTGCAGATCGTAACGCCCCTAAAAAGGGGTATTTACTATTTGATGCCCAACCAGCCATCAGGATTCCATAAATACCCAAAGAGCTCATAGCAAATATATATAAAACTCCAACATTTATATCAGATAAAACAATATTTTCTTGAATAGGAATAACAGCCCAAGCTGCTATTGCTAACGTCGAAGTTAATATTGGTGCAATAAAATAAACAGTTTTATCAGCTCCATCTGGAATAATGATTTCTTTAAATAAAAATTTTAATCCATCGGCTGGTATTTGAAATAAACCAAAAGGTCCAACTACATTTGGTCCCTTTCTTTTTTGAACAGCTGCCCATATTTTTCTATCTGCAAATAAAACGATGACTACACCTAAAAGCAATGGAACAAAAATAAGAAGACAGAGACCAACAATAAAAAATAAATGAAAAAGATTCTCAGAAATGAGAGCTATCATATAGCTTTTCCATTTCTTAACTCTTTACGGATTTGACTACATTCGGCCATAGTTTTAGATAATCTTGATATTGAGTCAGTTAAGTAAAAATCTTTAATGATTGATCCAATTTCTTTATTATCAAATGAGATTTTTGATGCTTTATTTGCAAGCAATCTTTTATAAGGCCTATCAGCAGATACTTGATTAAATAAATCTGGATATTGATTTTTAATTTTTTTACGAACATCGTCCAATGTCACAAAACCCCAATTCAAATTAAGCATTTCACTAATTTGATTAATAATTTTCCAATCAGTTTTTGCCTCACTTGGTGGAAAACTTGCCTGATAGGCATATTGAAGTCTGCCTTCAGTGTTAATATAAATTGCGTCTTTTTCAGTGTAAGCTGCAGAAGGAAGAATTAAGTCTGCATTACTTGCGCCTCTATCCCCATGTGAGCCCATGTAAATAATTTTTGTGTTTTGAAATTTACTATAATCAATCTCATCCGCCCCAAATGAAAATAAAAGTTTTAAAGACCCACTCTCTGCATCTGCATATATATCTTTTAATGATCTGCTAGATTGATAACAGCCCATATCTAACGCACCAATTCTTGATGCTGATAATTGAAGGGTATTTACACCGTTCCACGAAGTATCTAAGAAAGAATATTGATGAATAATATCTTCTATTAGTGAATAAGCATTAAGACTATCATCACGATTCAATACTGATTGACCAATAATAATCATTGGCTTTTTTGCTTTGCCTAGAATCTTACAAAAATTATTTTCACCATCAGAAATAGATTTTAAGATATTCAGGTCATTTCCTAAATATTCATAATCAAAAGTAAGGTCAAATTTTTCACCAATCAATCCAATAGGAATATTTTTATTCAATAAGTGCTTTCGTATTCGAGTATTTATTATAGGAGCTTCTTCCCTGACATTGCTACCGATTATTAATATGCAGTCGCTTTCCTCAATTCCATTAATTGTTGAATTAAATAGATATTGGGAACGATCTGAATATGGAAGTCTCACCCCTTCTTGCCTACATTCAATTTTTTTAATATTTAATGATTCTGAAAGTTGTTTAATTAAATATGATGTTTCAAGATCAATGAAATCTCCCACAAGAAAAGCAATTTCATCGGGTTCGTGATTTTTCATAGATAACAAACACTCATTTAACGCATCATTCCACTCAGTGGCGTTCAGATTTCCATCATGCCTTACATAAGGGGTATCTAGTCTCTGATTCAATAAACCATCACAAGCATATCTGGATTTATCAGAGATCCATTCTTCATTAATATCTTCATTCAAACGTGGAAGTATTCGCTTAACTTTCCATCCATAAGTATCAACTCTTATATTTGAGCCCACTGCATCCATGACATCGATTGTTTCAGTTTTTTTTAGTTCCCATGGTCTTGCTTCAAATTGATAAGGTTTTGATGTTAGTGCTCCCACTGGACAGAGATCAATAACGTTTGCTGACATTTCAGAGTCAATCGACTTTTCGAGATAGGTAGTAATTTCCATATTCTCACCACGATTTACCGCTCCTATTTCTTCAACTCCAGCAACTTCCTCTGAAAACCGAATACATCTGGTACAATGAATACATCGTGTCATATATGTTTTGATCAAAGGACCCATATATTTTTCTTCGACTGAACGTTTGTTTAAATCGAATCTTGATTTACCAGAGCCATAAGCAACAGTTTGGTCTTGTAGATCACACTCTCCACCTTGATCACATACAGGACAATCCAAAGGGTGATTGATCAACAAAAACTCCATCACGCCCTCTCTGGCTTTTTTTACTTTTTGTGTATTGGTATGAATTGACATTCCCTCATTTACTGGCATAGCACAAGACGCTACAGGTTTGGGTGATCCTTCTACATCAACGAGACACATTCGACAATTTCCCGCGATAGACAAGCGATCATGGTAACAGAATCTAGGTATTTCTTTACCAGCTTCCTCACACGCTTGAAGTATCGTCATGTCATCACGAACTTCAATTTCTGTTCCATCAACTTTGACTTTTGCCATTACGCCGCTCTAATTTTTTTTATTAACTGCTCTTCTATTTCATCCCTAAAATGTCGGAATAAACCTTGAATTGGCCATGCCGCAGCATCACCTAGTGCGCAAATCGTATGACCTTCAACCTGCTTTGTAACATCTAGTAATCGATCGATTTCACCAGGGCTGGCTTCACCTGCTGCAATTTTTTCCATCATCCTCCACATCCATCCAGTACCCTCTCTACATGGAGTACATTGACCACAACTTTCATGCTTATAAAATCTAGATATTCGAGCTATTGCTTTTACAAGATCTGTTGATTGATCCATAACAATGACAGCTGCTGTTCCTAAGCCACTCTTTACAGAAGACAGCGAGTCAAAATCCATCGAAACACTGTCACAAACTGACTTTGGTATCATTGGAACAGAGGATCCACCTGGAATAATAGCTTTTAAATTATTCCAACCACCTCGCACGCCCCCAGCATGTTTTTCTATAAGCTCTTTTAAAGGTATGCCCATTTCTTCTTCAATATTACACGGAGTATTTACGTGTCCTGATATACAGAAGACTTTCGTACCGGTATTTTTAGTTTTTCCAAGAGAACTAAACCAAGATCCACCTCTGCGTAATACTGTAGGTACAACGGCTATCGTTTCAACATTATTAACTGTTGTCGGTGATCCATATAAGCCTTTATTAGCTGGGAAAGGAGGCTTAAGCCTTGGTTGACCTTTTTTCCCTTCAAGACTTTCAAGAAGAGCTGTTTCTTCTCCACAAATATACGCTCCAGCTCCTCTATGGAGATAAATGTTAAAATCCCATCCTGAGTTGCATGCGTTCTTTCCAATAAGACCAGCCTCATATGCTTCATCAATTGCTTTTTGTAAGACAACACTCTCGTTGAAATATTCACCTCGAATATAAATATAACAATCGTGTGCATTCATTGCAAAACCAGCCAGAAGACATCCTTCAAGAAGTTTATGGGGTTCGTTTCTAATCATGTCTCTATCTTTGCAGGTACCAGGTTCTGACTCATCAGCATTCACAACTAAATAATTATTTTTGTTTACGTCCTTTGGCATAAAAGACCATTTTAAACCCGTGGGAAACCCTGCACCACCTCGTCCACGCAGCTCAGATTTTTTTACTTCGTCTATTATCCAATCTGATCCTTTATTAATAAAATTACTCGTCTGATCCCAATCTCCTCGAGACTGAGCTTCTCTAAGAGAATAAGATTGATCCCCAAACAAATTAGTAAAAATTTTATCTTTAGCTTTTAACATATTCCTCCGCTCTTGAACCTTTGCGGCCTGTTTGAGATCCTATAGGAGATGGATTTCCATCAATAAATGACTGCAGTACATTTTTTGTGTTTTCATAGTTTAAGTCTTCATAAAAATCGTCGTTGATTTGAACTAAGGGCGCATTAACGCATGCCCCCAAACACTCCACTTCCATCCATGAAAATAATCCATCATTAGATAATTCATTTTGTTTTTCAGAAATAGTCTCTTTACATGCTTTTACCACTTCATCGGAACCTTTTAACCAACAAGGTGTAGTGGTACATACTTGAACAAAGTATTTTCCAACTGGCGTTGTATAATACATTGAATAGAATGTAACTATTTCATAAACTTTTATGTAAGGCATCTCAAGATGTGAAGCTACATGCTCAATTGCTGACTTGCTAAGCCAGCCACCATTTTGTCTTTGAGCAATATCTAGCATAGACATCACAGCGCTTTGTTTTCGATCTTCAGGATATTTACTGAGTTCAAACTTTACTTTATCTAAACTTTCAGCATTAAATGAAAATGTTTCAGTCATCTATCTATCAACTTCCCCAAACACAATTGCTAGAGATCCTAGTATCGCAGGAACATCTGCTAGCAAATGTCCTTTTGATAATAGATTGAACGCTTGTAAATGAGCAAATCCAGGAGCTCTAATTTTGCATCGATAAGGCCTACTTGTATTATCTGAAATTAAGTATACTCCAAACTCTCCCTTTGGAGCCTCTACAGCTGTATAAATTTCACCTTCAGGAACATGAAAGCCTTCAGTAAAAAATTTAAAGTGATGAATAATGGCTTCCATTGACTCTTTCATCTCAGCCCGTTTTGGGGGAGCTATTTTAGTATCCCTATTAATGACTTCTCCACTCGGCATGTTGTTAATGCACTGTGTCATAATTTTTACGCTCTCTCTCATCTCATCCATTTGACATAAATAGCGATCATAACAATCACCATTTTTTCCAATTGGAACTTTAAAATCAAAGTCTTCATAAGAATCATAAGGTTGAGATCGTCTTAAATCCCATGGCACTCCAGATGCCCTTAGCACAAAACCACTAAAACCGTTATCAACAGCTTCTTCTTTTGAGATTTTGCCAATATCAACATTACGCTGTTTGAATATTCTATTTTCAGTTAGCAGTGTTTCCATATCATCAACAACTTTAGGAAATGATATACAGAAATCATTTATCTTTTCTAGAAGTCCATCTGGCAAGTCTTGATGAACACCTCCGGCTCTAAAATAATTTGCATGAAAACGAGAACCAGAGACTTCTTCATAAAAGTCTAGAAGCTTTTCTCTTTCATCAAATCCCCATGTGATAGGTGTCATTGCGCCAACGTCCATAGCTGTTGTCGTCACATTTAATAAATGACTTAAAAGACGTCCAATCTCAGAAAAAAGAACTCTAATATACTGCCCTCTTTTGGGAACATCTACCTTCATTAACTTTTCAATTGCTAGAGCAAATGCATGCTCTTGGTTCATTGGCGCTACATAATCAAGTCGATCAAAATATGGGATAGCTTGTAAATAAGTTTTAGTTTCAATTAGCTTTTCAGTACCACGATGTAAAAGACCGATATGAGGATCAGCTCTTTCAACAACTTCTCCATCGAGGTCTAAAATTAATCTTAGAACTCCGTGAGCAGCTGGATGAACAGGGCCAAAATTTACAGTGACTGTTTTACTTTCCGCCATTGCCGTCCTGCTCTTCCTCTTTATACGTAGTTCCTTCCCAAGGGCTTTGAATATCAAAATGACGATAGTCTTGTTGTAGCTTTACAGGTTCATATACAATCTTCTTTTCAATTTCATTGTATCGAACCTCAACATTGCCACTTAAAGGGAAATCTTTTCTTAATGGATAACCTTCAAAACCATAGTCGGTTAGAATTCTCCTCAGATCTGGATGATCATTGAATTGGATTCCGTACATATCAAAAGCTTCTCTTTCAAACCAATTTGCACATGGGAATACAGACGTAAGACTATCTATTGCTGAACCTTCATCAATATAAACCTTAACTCGAGCTCTTAGATTATTTTTAAAACTTAATAAATGATATACAACTTCAAATCTATTTTCTCTATCAGGATAATCAACGCCAGCAATATCTGTTAACTGTCGAAACTGACACTTTGAGCTATCTTTTAAAAACTGAAAGCTTGAAATTATCTGTCTTGGCTCAATAATAATCTCAATTTGATTATTGATAACCTTAACATCAATAGGATTTATTTTTTCACTTATAGTCTGAACGACTAAATCAATAGGACTGCTCATAAATTTATCTAACTATGTTGCCTTCTCTACGTATTTTCTTTTGAAGTTGCAATATTCCATACATTAATGCCTCAGCTGTTGGTGGACATCCTGGAACATAAATATCAATTGGGACTATGCGATCACTTCCCCTTACTACTGAATATGAATAGTGGTAATACCCTCCACCATTAGCACAGCTTCCCATTGAAATTACATAACGAGGCTCAGCCATTTGATCATAAGCTTTTCTTAGTGCAGGAGCCATCTTGTTAGTTAATGTTCCTGCAATAATCATTACATCAGCATGTCTAGGTGAGGCTCTTGGTGCTGCACCCATTCGCTCAACATCATATCGAGGTGTCCCAACATGCATCATTTCAACGGCACAACATGCAAGTCCAAAAGTCATCCAATGCAATGAGCCTGTTCTGGCCCAATTAATCAAATTATTAACATTTGTTACAATAAAACCTTTATCTGAATATCGTTGTTTAAGATCTTCTAATTCTTGAGATCCGATCTCTGGTGTTGCCGCTATTGCCATTCAAGTGCCCCTTTCTTCCATTCGTATATAAAGCCAATGGTTAAGACACCTAGGAAAAACATCATCGAGAAAAATCCAAGTAATCCTAGATTTCCAAAGGTAATTGCCCAAGGAAACAAAAAGGTGACCTCAAGATCAAAAATAATAAATAGCAAAGTAACAAGATAAAATCGAATATCGAATTTCATTCTGGAATCTCCAAACTGAGGAAAGCCACTTTCAAATGCATCACTCTTTTCTGGATCAGGATTTCTTTTGGCAACAAGAAAATTTGCCAATATAAACAAACAACTAATAACCAGTGCAACAATTAGAAAAATTGCTAATGGAAGGTACTCAGCTAATATAAAGTTCATAATCCTAAAGAGCTTTTAAACAATATATACACTTAAAAAAGTAAAAAAAAACAACGATATGCCTATTCAGATACGATTATTTGTGTATCATTTTAATGTAAAAATAAGATTAATGAATTCAATTGGATGTGACAAAATAACATTATTTAGATTTAATTTAATTAATAAATTCAACAAGTTAATAAGTAAATTGGAGATGCTACATGAGTAATGATCTTAAACTTCTGGTTGATAACCTACATTTTTCGGAAGGGCCACGCTGGCATGATGGAAAGTTTTGGTACTCAGATTTCTATCAAAAAGCTGTTTTTTGTGTTGATGAGTCGGGAAGTGTTGAAAAAGTAGTTGATATACCAAACCAGCCATCAGGTCTTGGATGGCTTCCAAACAATGATTTACTCATAGTTTCAATGCATGACCAAAAATTAATGAAATATAGCAATGGACAATTAACTGTCCATTCTGACTTATCACATCTTACACAATTCACATGTAATGATATGGTCGTAGATAGAGATGGCCATGCCTATATTGGAAATTTTGGAACAACACAACATAATGTAAATGTTAAACCAACTTGCTTAATTCATGTAACACCTGATGGTGATGCTAATATTGCGGCAGACAACTTAGAATTTCCAAATGGAACTGTAATTACACCTGATGGAAAGAGGATGATTTTAGGTGAAACTTATGCTGGTCGTTTAACTTCATATGATATTAACGATGACAAGTCTCTTTCGAATAGAAAAGTATGGGCTCAACTGATGCCTTTGCCTTTTTATTATTATACAAAAATTCAAAGATTCTTTGGTGTAAAAGCAAAAGAGTCAACTTACAAAGTACGTGTCCCCGATGGAATTTGCTTGGACGAGAAAATGGGCATATGGGTAGCTTCCCCTACTTCTACTGAAGTACTTCGAGTTGAAGAGGGGGGAAAAATTACAGACTCAATTCAAACACCCAACAGAGCATTCGCATGCATGTTGGGAGGACAAGATCGAAAGACATTATACATTTCTACTGGTCAAGAATCTACTCCGGAAGTTGCTAGTAAAAATAAATTTGGAAAAATATACACAACACGCGTTGATATTCCTGGAGCTGGTTGGCCAGCATAAATGTACAAAGTCTATGGACGCCCATTTGCTGGATCACTTATAGCTGAGTTCTTACTTAACGAAGCTGATGCTGATTACGAATTCATAAAAGTTGACTACGAAAGTTCAAAAAAAGATGATTTCTTGAAAAAAAGTCCAATGGGAAAAATACCTGTTTTGGAGTGTCCAGACGGTCATCTTGTTTTTGAAACAACTGCAATAGTAGCGCACATAGTTGAAACAAAAGATATACTAATACCAAAAATTACTACACCACAACGTGATCTCTACAATCAATCAATGTCAGTCATGTCGACTAGTATTTATCAGAATTATCATCACCAAAATCATAGTTATTATTATGTCTCAGAAGAAAATTATGATGATTTAAGAAGTAGAGCCGCTGAAAGACAAGTCACAATCTATAATTATATTGAGACAATTCTTAATCCATATCTTTGTGGCAAAGAGCTTACTGCCGCTGATTTTTATTTATATATGATTGCAACATGGGATCATGATCGAAAAAAACTATTTACCAATAGGCCTAAATTATCAAATCTTATAAAAGAACTTAGTGAGAGACCGTCAATAAAAGCGGTTATTTCAAGTCATTCTAATAACCGTTAAATTAGAATTTATAGTCTAGTGATAACGATAAGGAGTATGAAGAGTATCTATCTGATGATTTTTCTGCAGATATTGCAATATCTGAACTAAGAATGTTATCAGTACTTGAGATTGTCAGCATAGAATTTAATCTCAGCGTTGCCCGTCCTTTGAAGTCAAAACTTGGATCAAGTCGGCTACCGTAAATTTTATCAGGGTTTGCTAAATAATTCACAAAAAGATTTGATCTTCTTGTCAGATTCTCTTCAAACGATAAATCAAATACCGGCACAAAAGATAGTTTATAAACTTTTTTATCTACATTAATCTCGTTCATACTTCTAATATCTGTTCCAAATACAAGTGAAGATGTGCTCACTGCTTGAGCAGCTACATGTAAAGCCTCAACTCCAGGACTTTCGTCATAAGCGGCCAATTCAATCTGACCAAAACTAAATCGACCATACGGATTAAGACTCAAATTATTGGTAGTCAGAATTTTATTGAATCCTAATGAAGTATTGTAATAATGACCAGTCCGATAGAATGTATGATTAGTTGAAGTGCCGCTTGCATATCTATTGCCATCTATCTCAATATCTCCATATGTTAGAATTAAATCAATATACTCATTATTATCAAGAGCTATATTGTGATAACTTGAGACTGATAACGAGTCTGAATAAACGTTGCTTCTTTCAAACTGGACTGTATTTTCCCCCCTTGACTCATGAATACCAAACCCTAACAAATAATCTTCAGAAATTTGTTTATCAAATCCAATTGATAAATCTTTTACTTTTGTCTTACTTCCAAGTTTTGTTCCGGTTGTCTCCGTATCTCCATAACTAACTGTTCCAGATGTCCAAATGCTCCATTGAAATATTGGATTATAAGCAAAGTTTACCTTACTTCCAAAAACATCTACAAATTTTAACAAATCTTCGTTAGATCCATTATAGCTAAGCTTTATTCCTTGATGAGATTGATTTCCACTATTTCTTATAAATGAGAGACGTCCAAGAACTGTATCTCTTGTCTGTATCATTGCTACCTCTGTTGGTCCAGCTTGCTCTTTCAATACAGACTCGCTTTCGGTATCTTCAAATGGTGAAGCTAAATATAGCCAATCAAAAATTGCTTCCTCATTTATATTTCCTACAGCATCAGTAAATTTACCACTCTCAACCTTTATCTGTTTTTGACCATTGCCACTTGGAGTAAATGTTGCTGTGTAGTTTGTTCCACTACCACTAAAACTTGCAATTGTTCCACCAGTTGCAGTAATGTCGTCAACAGTAAAGTCTGTTGCCACTTCACTTAAAGTAAATGTTAGAGATAAAGAAGTATCGTCTGATACTGATGAGTTATTAACTTCTGAAGATGTAATAGACACAGATGGACGAGTCCCGTCATAAGTCCAAACAAACTGTGTCGCTGCCGTACTAAAATTTCCACTTGAGTCTGTAAAGACTCCTGCCTCAACATCGATATAAACATAGCCATCGGCATTTGGTGTTACTGTTACCGTATATGAAGTACCACTTCCGCTAAAATTAGATAATGTGCCACCATCAATTTTTATGTCATTTATAGTAAAATTAGATGTTGTTTCACTTGTAGAGAAGGCGACGGAAATTGTTGAATCATTTGATGCCGAACCAGTTGATACAGTGGATGATGATATTGTAATCGATGGACTAGTGCTGTCATACGTCCAATTAAATTGTGATGCGGCAGTACTATTATTTCCAGCTATATCTGTAAATGAGCCTGCATTTACATCTATTGTTGTTGCACCATCTCCAGATGGTTTAAATCGAGCGGTATAAGTCGTTCCAGAACCAACAAAGTTTGATAAAGTTCCTCCGCTTAGACTGATATCACCCGCTACAAAGTTTGTAGAGGATTCTGAAAGAGTAAATGTCAATACAATTGAAACATCATTGCTCGTATCACCATCGTTTACTGTTGAAGATGTAATCGTTATCGTTGGAGCAACGGAATCATATGTCCAGTTGAATTGAGATGCTGCAATATTATTGTTCGCACCATCAGTAAACGTACCTGCGCTTACATCAACTGTTGTTGCACCATTACTGGATGGAGTGAAGGTGGCTGTATATGATGCGCCACTGCCACTAAAGTTTGAAATTGTTCCTCCACTTACTGTTATATCTCCTGCAGCAAAATTACTTACTGACTCAGAGATAGAAAATACCAATCCGATAGAGCTATCATTAGTCACTGATCCATCTGTTACTCCACTCGTTGATGATGAAATTGCAATTAGTGGGGCAGTTCCATCATAAGACCATGTAAACGTATTTGATACAGTATTATTGAATCCTGCTGCATCTGTAAATTTATTAGCAGCAACTGTAACTGATGTCTGAGAGGATGAAATTGCGGTTAATGTCGCTGAATAACTTGCCCCACTGCCTGTAAAGTTTGATACTTGTGCATTTGCTATTGTTAAGTCATCAAGTCCAAAATCAGTGGAAGACTCACTTAGTGTAAATGTTAAATTGATCGATGTATCAGTAGTTGTTGATCCACTTGAAACTGTTGATGAACTAATTGTTATTGATGGAGGAGTTGTATCGTACAACCAATTAAATTGAGTTGCCGCAGTGTTATTATTGCCGGCTTCATCAGTGAATGCTCCTGCATTGACATCAATGGAAGTGGCTCCTTGTCCAGTAGGTGTGAATGTTGCTGAATAAGATGTTCCGCTTCCACTAAAGTTTGATATTGACCCTCCACTAACAGTGATGTCACTCGATACAAAGTTTGTTGTGCTTTCTGAAGTAGTAAACGTCAAAGCAATAGAACTATCCTGCGAAGCGTCACCATCACTAACAGTTGATGACTCAATAATTATTGAGGGAGCAACTTTATCAGATATAAAGTAAACATACCCGAGCCCCTCATAAAGTGTACCTGTATTTGTAAATGAGTAGCCACTTGCATTATTACCTGCTAAATCAGTTCCAAATTGATAACTGGCGGCATATACATATTCGTCATTAGATGATGTGTTAGTTGGAGTAAGTGTATAGCTATAGGTTGTTCCACTACCTGAAAAATTTGAAACATCAGCATTCCATGTATTAATATCACTTATCTCAGCACCTATAATTTCTTCACCAAATACTAACTCTACATTGATAGAAGAGGCATTTGATCTTCGTATGCCAATATTGTTTTGATAGTCTGACCTATAAAACGTATTTGGCGTTGAAGTTGCTGATTGAACTTCAGGTTGAGTTCGATCACTAGTGTAATTAAATTCAAGTGTGGCAAAGTTAGTGTTTCCAACTGAATCAGTAAATAAATCTTCTGCTACACTGATTGCTTTTGCTCCATCACGTAAATTGCTATAGCTTTCAGCCGAGGGGTGAAAACGTGCTGTATACGTGTCTCCACTTCCAGAAAAATGTGATATTGATCCATTTGCGGTAACAGATATATCATTCGCTGTGAAACCAACAATATCTTCTGTTGCTTTAAAGGTAAGATTGATCCATCTACTGTTTGTAATTCCTCCATCTTCTAAATTAGCTAATGTACCTATACGAGGGCCGCTATACCACCACCCGTATACATAGTGTTGTGCTGTTATTGTCATGATTGGCTTTTCACCATCATAAGTCCAATTAAACTGAGTTGCTGCAGCTGAATTAGAGTTGCCAGCACTATCAGTAAACTTACTAGTTTCGATATCAATTGTCGTATCAATAAGCAGAACTGTTGGTGTAAAGTTTGCTGTGTATGTAGTGCCACTTCCAGTAAAATCTGAAATAACACCCCCGCTAACTGTTAAATCATCCTGTACAAAATCTGAAACGCTTTCACTAAATGTAAACGTTAACGCGATATAACCATCATTTGATGCTGCTCCATCACTAACTGTAGATGATGTTATTGCGACTGTTGGTGCTTTTGTATCGATTGCATAATTTGATGACGAATAAGATGAAGTCATTGCATTACCGTCACTGTCTGTAAAAGATGTATCAATCACTAAAGCATTAGAAGAAGCTTCTGTGTCAGAAGTTGGAGTAAATGTTCCAGTCCAAGTGATATTATTGCTCGTTGAAAGCGTTGAAAGGGATCCATTTGGCATTGAAACATTAGCATTAGCAAAGCCAGTTACTGCTTCTGAAAACACAATTGTAACTGAAGATGTTTCTCCTATTTTCATCGTCGTGTCACCAAATGATACTGAAGATACAGTGGGTCGAATTGTAGTTACAGAATAATTAGCGGTTGTTGATGATGAGGATGGAGCATTACCCGCAGTATCGGTATATGAGGTTGCTAATGTTAAAATGTTAGATGTGTCATCCGTACTTGATGTAGGCGTAAATGTCGCTGTCCAAGTGATGTTATCACTTGATGACATTGCTGTAAGTGATCCATTTTGAACAGTAATATCATCATCACTACTAAATCCTGTAACCGCCTCAGAAAAAACAAGAGTCACTGTCGTGGTTTCACCTGCATCCAAATCAGTATCCGCAAGAACAAAACTGCTTACAGAAGGTCTTATAGTTTCTACAGAATAATTTGCAGTAGTTGCAGAAGACCCTGCATTGCCACCTAAGTCTGTATAGGTTGTTGCCAACGATAATATATTTGATGCATCTTCAACACTTGATGAGGGTGTTAATGTTCCAGTCCAAGTAATGCTATCACTAGTTGACATTGTTGTAAGAGATGCATTTTGAACAGTGATATCATCATCACTACTAAATCCAGTAACCGCCTCAGAAAATACCAATGTTACAGTGGCCGTATCTCCTACTTTTAATGCTGTATCTGATAATGTAAAACTTGATACTGTGACTGCTGTATTATCATATGTCCAATTAAATTGAGATGCAGCAGAATTGTTATTTCCAGCATTATCTGTAAACTTACTTGCTTCTATATCTATTGTTGTTGAGCCTTCGCCAGAAGGTGTAAACGTTGCAGTGTAAACTGTAGAACTCGACGCTGCAAAATTTGACAATGACCCACCAGATACACTGATGTCGCCAACTGCAAAGTTACTTGTAGCCTCACTTGAAGTGAATGTTAAAGCAATTGAGCTATCGTTCGATGTATCACCATCTGAAACCGTTGACGATGTAATGGCCATTGTTGGAGAAGTACCATCATAAGTCCAGTTGAATTGCGAAGCGGCAGAATTATTATTTCCAGCATTATCTGTAAACTTACTTGAATTAACATCAACAGTTGTGGCTCCATCACTACTTGGCGTAAACGTCGCGGTGTAAACTGTAGAACTAGAGGCTGCAAAATTTGACAAAGATCCGCCCGATACACTGATGTCACCAACAGCAAAATTGCTAGTAGCTTCACTTGAAGTGAATGTTAAGGCAATTGAGCTATCATTTGACTTATCACCATCTGAAACAGTTGACGATGTAATGGTCATTGTTGGAGAGGTGCTGTCATACGTCCAATTAAATTGGGATGCAGCGATATTTCCATTTGAGGCTCCGTCTGTAAACACTCCTGCATTAACATCAACCGTTGTAGCTCCATCACTACTTGGCGTAAATGTTGCGGTGTAAACTGTAGAACTCGACGCTGCAAAATTTGACAATGACCCACCAGATACACTGATGTCGCCAACTGCAAAGTTACTTGTAGCCTCACTTGAAGTGAATGTTAAAGCAATTGAGCTATCGTTCGATGTATCACCATCTGAAACCGTTGACGATGTAATGGCCATTGTTGGACTTGTTACATCACCATCAAATCTTGAGGCAGGAACAATTGAGTAGGATGTTCCTCCAGATGTATCTTCATATAGTTTTAATACTGCACCACCACCATTCTCATAATAATATACTGTTATTGAGTAAGCTTGGCCCCCAACTCCAGTCCATAATCCTGAAACATTATAATTTGATGGTCCTTGATCATGCCAATCATCTAAAACGGTGGTTCCATCTATTATGACTTTAATTCCATCATCGACACGAGCAGCAAATCTAATAGATGAAGAAACACCTGAGTCACCAGGGTGTGCATAAGTACCAGTAAATTTGACAATAACATCGTCTGATCGTCCTGAGTCTAAAACTTGTCCACTACCCCAATCGTAATTCAAATTAGAAGCAGTCCCAGATGATTGAACAGATGTATTATCTGGTGGATTAAAGTTAGGAGAGCCGCCTCCTGAAGCACTTATGAAAGATTCATATGCAAGGTCAGCATATACGCTACTGGTTGAAATAAATATAAATAAAAAGATTAAAAATCTTTGCATAACTCGCATAAATGGCACCATAACACTCAATGAGATGTTTTTTGTACATAGTAATTAGTACTAATTACTATCGAGAAAAATATTTTTTGCACTATTTATGAGAAGTCTTAAAGAACCTAAGGATAATTTTTTTTCAAAGGTAGTTTCGAATTTAACCATCCTTCATTGCCTTCAAACCCATCAATAACATTAATGCAGTTATAATCTTCATGACTCATCATGTCCGACGCTAATGCAGATCGAACGCCAGATCTACAAATGAATGCTATTTCAAGTTCTTTTTCAATATCAAGACTAAGAATATCATTTACAAAATTTTTATTTAAAGATCCTTCATTATCTTTTATGGATACAAAATATGTTTTAAGACCAATTTGATCGCCGTCAGGCTTACCAACTGTCTCCCACTCTCGTTCAGTTCGAACATCAATTAAAATACATTTATTATTATTGCTATATTTAATTAGTTCATTTGGGGTCATCTCTTTCATCATATTTTCATCATTGTTACTCGATAAAGTCGTCTTGGAAAACTTCCTTCTTCAAAAGTACTCATATCGAGTAATTCAAAGCCTCTCAACAATTTTTTAATTTTTTCCTTAGAAAAGAAATGAACAATAAATCCATTGCTTTCATATAAATCTTCCCCTCGATGGATTCCATTTTGATAGTCTCCATCTTCTGTATTTCTTACAGTAAATACATTTAACCCACCCTGTTTAAGAACTCTGTGAATTTCATTATTTAAATTCTCTATTTCTTCAAAAGTAAGAGCCATACAATATAACATATGGGAATAGCAACCTTCGATGCTATTATCGTCAAAAGGAAGTCTTTCTCTTACATCAAATATTTTAGCATCTAAAAGATTGCCCAGTCCTAGTTGTGTAGATTTTTCTTGAATACGCTTTATTCCTGATTGGCTATAATCTAATGATTGAATGTTAAGTCCATTTTTTGCAAAAAATATTGAGTCTCTTCCCTGACCAGAGCCAAGTTCAACTATATTTTTAAAATTATTTTTTTTAAACTGATCCAAAGTATAGACAGCAGCCACACTTGCGTCAGTCCCAAACATATCAGGTCTATTCAGGAAATTTTTTTCCCAATGTAGGCTCTGCTTATCAAGTACCTCTAATTCTAAATTTTTAGACACATCAAATAATTCAATAAATACACAGTATTTTATTATTGTTTATTTTCAATGACTTTATGTAAAAACATCAACCAGAATGACATTATTTACAAACTCAATTGAGATGTTAACATTTTATTATGGAAAAAAATAATCACTCAAACATACTTATAGTCGGCGGTGGATGCGCAGGAATTTCTGTGGCCACTCGATTAAAATCATTAAAACCAGATCTCAGCATATCTGTAATAGAGCCTTCAGATAAATCATTATATCAAGCTGCATGGACATTAGTTGGCGCAGGAGCATACAATGTTGATGATACAATTAAACCTATGGCAAGTGTTATGCCAAAATATGTTAATTGGATAAAAGATTCTGCTGAAAGTTTTTCTCCAGAATCTAATTCAGTTAAAACTTCAAATGGCGATTATAGTTATGACTATTTAGTAGTCTGCCCTGGACTTAAATTGAATTTTGATGGTGTCTCAGGCCTTAAAGAGTCTTTAGGAAAAAATAATGTCTGCACAAATTATGGTTCAGATATGGCTGTCTATACTTGGGAGTGTCTACAAAATATACAAGGTGGAAATCTATTGTTTACTGAGCCACCAATGCCAATTAAATGTGCTGGCGCACCACAAAAAATTGCTTACTTGGCCGCAGATCATTTACGGCAAAAAGGTGTGCTAGAAAATAGTAATTTAGAATTCTTATGCGCAAAACCAGTCATATTTGGAGTACCAACATTCCAAGGTCCATTGAATGAAATTTGTGATGACTATGGAATCAAGAGAAGTTTTCAGCACAACTTAATATCTATAGACGGTGAAGGGAAAGAGGCGGTTTTTAAGCAAACTGATGCAGATGGCAATACAAACGAGGTTACCAAAAAATTTGATTTTATTCATGTTACCCCTCCTCAAACTTCGCCGGACTTCATAAAAAATAGTCCTCTCGCTGATGATGGTGGTTGGGTAGATGTTGATCATGAAGAAGGAACATTAAGACATAAAAAATATGAAAATATTTATAGTTTAGGAGACGTTATGAATGCGCCCAATGCAAAAACTGGAGCAGCAGTCCGAAAGCAAGCTCCTATTGTCGCTCATAATATTGTGAAAGATATAAATAAATCATCTGCAGCCTACAGACTGTATGATGGCTACGGTGCATGTCCTTTAACTGTTGCTTATGGAAAAGTTATGTTAGCAGAATTTTGTTATGGTGGAAAAGTGACTCCAAGTTTTCCTTTTAACCCAACAAAGCCAAGCTCCATTTACTGGCAATTGAAATCCAAACTTTTCCCTTATTTACAATGGAATGTTATGTTTAAAGGTAAGGAATGGAGCAGACCTGCTCATAAAGAACTGGCAAAATAGTTTTAATTTCAAAAATATTTAGTATTCTTAAACTATGATTTTTGAACAGTTGTTTGATGATAAATCATCGACATACACTTATGTTATTGCTAGTGGCAAAGGTCGGGAGGCCTTAATCATTGATCCAGTAATTGAACACTCAAACCATTACATAAAGGTGCTGGAGAATCTAGAATTAAAATTAGTTAAAGTAATCGATACTCATATTCACGCTGATCATATTACAGGATTAAATGAACTTAGCCAAAGAACTGGATGCACCAAAGTTATGGGAGAAAATTCAAAATCAGAAGTCATTGATTTGAAAGTCAAAGATGAAGAAATAATTAAAATAGAAAAGATAGATTTAAAAGTAATTTATACTCCCGGACATACAGATGACTCTTACTGCTTTATTATGAAAGATAGTATATTCACTGGTGATACTCTTTTAATTAATGGTACAGGTCGAACAGATTTTCAAAATGGTAGTCCTCATGATGCATATAATTCTTTATTTAATCGTGTTTTAAGTCTTCCAGATGAAACGATCGTATATCCTGCTCATGACTATAACCAAAAACGATCATCGACAATTGGCAGTGAGAAGAAAAATAACCCAAGACTTCAAGTGAATAACGCAGATGAATATGCCGAGATCATGAATAATTTAAATTTAGCAAATCCTAAAATGATGGACATTGCTGTTCCTGCAAATTTAAAAGGTATTACCTTGAAAGAATTAGATTAAAAAACCCTAATTACTCTGAATAGGATTATCATATAATTTAATAACTTTCAGATAATAAACGACATAGACCATCGAAACCAATGGATATATTAGAATTGGTCCCATTAAATAAATATAAATGCCAATACTCGGTATAAACGCAAATATTTCAAACATAATGTATATCAAATGACTCAAGCCAAGAACTCCTGCTGTTTTCCACCAGCCAACAGAATGAATAAGAGATCTCGATCTTGTAAATGCTTCTCTCACATTGATATTTTGATCAACAATTAAATAAAATATAAATGACCATGCAATAATTAAATATATACCAGGAATCAAAAATAGTATTAGTCCCATTATAATTGCTAAACAACTAATTATAGACGCAAACAATAAAGAGCCAAAATTTTGAAAACCTTTAGCATAAATAGATCCAAACTTAGGGTACTTGCCTTTGGCGACTTGAATTAAGAAATGATAATAGCCCCCAAGAAGAGCTGGTAAAGCTATAATACCGACAACTGTGATACCTAGAATAATTGAACTTATAATATAAAGAATGGTATTTACTAAGATTAGAAAATAATTTCGAGAACCCAGTCTAAAACCCTCATAAAAGGTCTCTATAATTGAGATATTTGTCATTTGCTTTCAATATAGTAGCATCGCTAAAAAAAACAAATCACTCATTGATTTACTGTTAAAAAACACTAATTATTGGTTATGAACTTTTTCAAAAACTTATGGGGCTTGATAATGAACCCCAATATCAACCCTCTAAGCAATATTACTAACCTCAAGGTCAGGCATATGATTATGCAAATCCTTGCATTTATGTGGAGCGGTGTATTCTCTCTCTATATCGTTGATAGCCTTTATGTCTTTGGAATTACCGCAATAGCCCATGCCCTTCTTATTGCTGCAATTGTTGTTACAGCATATGTCTTTTATACAGCAAAAAATAAGCCTCAGGTTTTTGATGGCAAATCTGGAAAACAATAAAAACTAAACTTAATCTATAATCAAATAGAAAAAATGACTGACTTAAATATAATTAAGTCAGTATGAAAAGATTCTTTATCGTTTATGGACATTATGATGATAACTCATTTAACGCAGCGATAAGAGATACATTTATTGAAAGTGCTCAAGACTCTGGTCATCACATCGATTTATTAGATCTATATAAAGAAAATTTTAATCCAGTATTTGCCGGCGAAGATCCGGATTCTGAAGTTCTTGATCATAGAAAAAGAATTGAGGCGTGTGATACAATTGTTCTTATTGCTCCAATCTGGAATTTTAGAATGCCAGCTATACTAGAAGGTTGGATCGATAAAGTTTTAGCGCCTCCATGGGCATTTACCTTCAAACAGTTGGTAGGAAACTATGGATATCCTCTAGGTAATTTAAAAGATAAAAAAGCAATTATATTTTGTACATATGGATCACCAAGACTTGCGATCACAACGTTCTTTTTAAATTTACCGATAAGAAGATTAAAAAGAGGAGTTTTTCATATCTGTGGCATTAGAAATATTATTTACAAAAGATATTTTGCAGTTCCTTTTGTCGAGAAAAAGATAAGAATGAAGTTTCTTGATGATGTAAAAAAAACAGCAGCAAAAAAGAATTAAACGCCTTCTTCTATTGTATTTTCTATTTTCATTAAGATTGGTCTTCCATCATGAGCTGAATTCAAAGGTATAATTTTACCTTCATGTCTAGCGCATAAGGTTGGAGCATTTTGTTTTTTATCTCCAATTGTAACTTCAATATCTGCAATAACTAGTTGTACATCTTCTAATACTTTTAAGATTTTCATATGTTATGCTCCTTTATAAATTATTTACAATGATGGCACTAATTGCACTTATCAACTGAACAAGAAAAATTAATACAGATATTAAGTGAAACCTTTTAAAAACTTTTTCAGATTCCATTACGCCATCTTTAAACTGATCACGATGAAGATTAATTTTTGGAGTAATAATGTATGTATTAATAAGAAATAAGATTGAAATGAAAACTGAGATTAATATGAGTAACTGATCTCTCATATAAATAGACAACAAAAGAGCGACAAATGATAATATAAAGCCATATAGAAACATTCTTGGAAATATAAACCTTAAGAAGTTTCTTGAATTTATTTCATCGAGTATTTTGAAAACCGAAGGTGTTACAACACTCATAAAAAATATCATGAAACCTACTATAAGACTGTATACAAAGGTTAAAGCTAAAATCATTTCAATTAAGTAATATTAAATTAGAAAAATACAATAGGTGTATTTTTATTTACTAGGACAAGGAAAAAAAGTTTCGACCTGATTGGGCATAAAATATCTGGCTCTTGGCATATATGGACCCATTACCTTCCTTAGCTGATCTTGTCTCTCCACTTTTTGAATAGAATGTTCAAAATTATCAGATGGTAATAAATGCCTAAATTGAATAATCGTCACATCATCATCAAACATACCATCTCCATCGTCAGCCATTGGCAGCCATGCCATACCACATTGATTTACAGCATTTCGCGGACGATCCTCTACTCTACTGATAGCAATTGTATAGAATCCATTTTTGTCAATTGGTACTTCTTCATCAAATAAACAATCATTTACCCGTGTATTTACAAAACTTTGATTAGAACAAAGAGACCAATACCGGACATTTGACTCCTCTGTTGAGGATGTTCCTGAATATGTTTTTGCGGTTGTTGGAGCTTTACCTCTTACAATCAAAACCTTACCATGCTTACGATTTAAAATAGATCGAATATATTGATTATCTAGATTTGGATAAAATCCTCCTTCACTTCGAGGGGCATTTGGATCAATTTTTCCTGTATACATTCCAATTAAACTTTTACGATCTAGTTGAATAAACCACTTTGGTGGATTGTGAGCCGGCCATGTATCAGGTTTATCAGGTTGAGATATCAATCTACGATATTCGTTTGGTGGGATCCCTAAGGCATCGAACGAAACTTGGAGAGGTTGACTAGTATTTAGAATTTCGCATGTTTGTTTACCTCTTAATTTTGTTCCATTTGATAAGGTGATTATAGGCTGAGGAAGTTTAGCGCCTCCTGTAATATCAATATTTTGATCTGGCAAATATATTCTATAAACAATCAATTGTTGTCGTTTTCGGTACTCTGGCGTGTACAAAATATTATTAGTGCTTTGACTTGTTGTTGGGCTTTCATTCAGTACATTGATTGAATAAGAACGGTTAAAATCTGATCTTTGATTGCCAGGTATAAATGGATTCGTGGCTTCAGATTGAATTTGATAATCAGTAAGTGAGCCAATAGGCTTTCCTCTCTCATTGTAACTGAAAAAAGACATATAACGAGAACGAGGATATTCTCCTTGAATCTCTAGAGTGGAACCCTCAGGCATAGAAAATGCTGCAGCCCAATAATAAACATTAGAGTCAGGATATGCGACATTAATATATGGATCAGAACTAAACGGACCTCTTGCCCAAAAACAATCACGTGGTCCTGGAATCGGATTGCTATTGGCTAAAACTTCGTTAATTGAAATAAATATGAAAAATATAAAAAAGAATATACGCATGAAAAAATTATACTCTCATTCAACTAATTTTAAATGAATAAAGTGGCGGGAGTGACGGGACTCGAACCCGCGACCTCCTGCGTGACAGGCAGGCGCTCTAACCAGACTGAGCTACACCCCCACTATATTTGATCGTCCATCTCGTGGGAGAAATGGTGGGCGATGACAGGTTCGAACTGCCGACATTCACGGTGTAAACGTGACGCTCTTCCAGCTGAGCTAATCGCCCTTGAAGATTGGAATATATATATTTTATGATTATTTCCCAGTTTATTTTTAACAAAAAAACTCGACCACTAATTAGCGATCGAGCTTTTTTTTAAAAAGTTTTACCGGCAGTAAATTAGCCTGCGTTATTGACAGCCTCTTTTAAACCCTTACCAGCAGTAAACTTTGGTCGAGTTGACTGAGGTATTTGAATAACTTCGTTAGTACGAGGGTTTCTACCTTGAGATGCTTTACGAATAGAGGTTTTAAATGTTCCAAATCCTACTAATCTTACTTCTCCTCTTTGCTTAAGAACATCTGTGATTTGATCAAATACAGCGTTCACAGCTTTTTCTGAGTCAGATTTTTGCATTCCAGTTATTTCGGCAACTTTACCAATTAGATCTTGTTTATTCATATAATCCCCCCTTTTTAGGAGTTTGATTCGTTAATACATATATAGGAACTGATCTACTACATATAGTCAAGGCGAAAACCCTAGGAAAACTAATAAAAATGATATGTGATATGTTTAAAAGATAAAAATATATTTAGATTCAGTGTGTTAAAAGAGGATCCTGATCTTGGTCTTGATCATCTTCTGATATTTCACTGCCGCCACTTACAGATTCACTTTCATCCCACTCAATAGGAATTAATGGTTTAGTAAGTGCAATTTTAAGAACATCATCGACGTTATCTACAAATATCAATTCCAAGCCTTCTTTTACATTGTCAGGAATATCCTCTAAGTCTTTTTCATTCTCTTTTGGAATAATTACAGTTTTTGTTCCAGCTCTTAGTGCAGCTAACAGCTTTTCTTTTAAACCGCCGATTCCTAGAGCCTTACCTCTCAAAGTCACCTCTCCAGTCATGGCAATATCTTTTCTAACAGGAATACCTGTTAACACAGAGACAATTGAAGTAACCATTGCAAGACCTGCTGATGGACCATCTTTTGGAATTGCGCCTTCAGGTACGTGAATATGAATATCTCTAATCGGAAAAATTGTTGGCTTAATCCCAAAATCAATGCACCTAGAACGAACGTATGATTTAGCAGCTTGAATAGACTCTTTCATTACATCTCCAAGTTTACCGGTAATGGTCATGATGCCTTTGCCAGGCATGATAACTGCTTCAATTGGAAGTATATCTCCGCCTACTTCAGTCCAGGCAAGGCCTGTTACAATGCCAACTTGATCATCAGCATCAATTTCACCATATTTATATTTTTTAACACCGGCATATTCATTAACATTTTCTTCATTAATGGTTAGATTTTTAATCTCTCCAGCAACAATCTTTTTAATAGCTTTTCTAGCAAGGTTGGCAATTTCTCTCTCAAGACTTCTTACGCCGGCTTCGCGAGTGTAGTACCTAATTAAAGATGTGACTGCATTGTCCTCAATTGCTAACTCACCATCTTTCAGACCATGCTTCTTCATAATTTCTGGAATTAAATGTTGTTTTGCAATTTGAACCTTTTCATCTTCTGTGTAACCAGCAATTCTAATAATCTCCATTCGATCAAGTAATGCTGGAGGCATTCTCAATGTATTGGCTGTTGTTAAAAACATTGTATCGGATAGATCGTAATCAACTTCTAAATAGTGATCATTGAACGTATTGTTTTGTTCAGGGTCTAGAACTTCCAAAAGAGCAGATGATGGGTCTCCCCTATAGTCTGCGCCTAACTTGTCTATTTCATCAAGCAAGAATAATGGATTTGATGAACCCGCTTTTTTCATCATTTGTAATACCTTGCCAGGCATAGAACCTATATAAGTTCTTCTATGCCCTCTTATTTCAGCCTCATCTCTTACTCCACCCAACGACATCCTTACAAACTTACGGCCAGTTGAACGAGCAATGGATTTACCAAGTGAAGTTTTTCCTACTCCAGGTGCACCAACGAGACATAAGATAGGACCTTTCATCTTTTTAATTCTTTGTTGTACAGCTAAATATTCAAGTATTCTCTCTTTAACTTTTTCTAAACCATAATGATCTTCATCTAAAACTTGTTTTGCAAAGTTAATATCTTTCTTAACCTTTGTTTTCTTTCCCCATGGAATAGATAAAACCCAGTCAAGATAATTCCTTATAACGCTAGACTCAGCTGACATTGGACTCATTGATCTGATTTTTTTAATTTCAGCGTAGCACTTTTCTTTAGCCTCTTTTGTCAATTTCATCTTTTCGATCTTTTCTTCGTACTCAGAAATATCATCCTTGCCATCTTCATTCTCACCAAGCTCTTTTTGAATAGCTTTCATTTGCTCATTCAAATAATATTCTCTTTGAGTTTTTTCCATTTGGTTTTTTACTCTTCCACGAATTTTTTTCTCAACCTGTAAGACGTCTAGTTCTGACTGAATAAAAGAAAGGATTTTTTCAAATCGTTCATATAAATCAACGGACTCTAATATTTGCTGTTTATCAGATAGTTTGATTGATAAGTGTGAAGCAATAGTGTCGCTTAATTTTCCAAGCTCATCTATTTCATTGATCGTTCCAAGAACCTCCGGTGGAATCTTTTTATTTAAGTTTACATACTTATCAAACTCATCCGTTGTTGACTTAGACATTGCTCTTAGTTGCTTATCAGAAGAGTCTATAGTCTCAATAATCTGATCAACATCAGCTTGTAAAAACTCTTCGTTTTCAAAAAAAACATTAATCGAGGCTCTATTTAGTCCCTCAACTAACACTTTAACAGTTCCATCAGGGAGTTTTAGTAGCTGCAACACATTAGCTACTGTCCCAAAATCAAATAGATCATTTTTCTTAGGGTCATCAACTGAAGCACTTTTTTGAGTAATCAACATTATTTTTTTGTCACCCTTCATAACGCTTTCAAGAGCCTTAACAGACTTATCTCTCCCAACAAATAGTGGAACAACCATATGTGGGAAAACTACGATATCTCTCAGGGGAAGAACTGGTATCTTGTTTATGTTCATAATGAATCAAAAAATATTCTATTTATAAAAAATTGATTTGAGATCATAGTAAAGACATAATCACAAACACATATATTTAGATGTGCATAAAAGACAGAATTTCAAGGAAGCGAGTTTAATAACGCTCTAAGCGCTTGTTTCTGAAGTCTTTTTATTATCTGAGTAGATGTATAAGGGTCGTGCTCTGCCCTCAGCCACTTCTGCATTGATAACTACTTCTTCAACTCCTTCAAGAGAAGGTAGTTCAAACATTGTATCAAGCAGTATATTTTCCAGAATTGATCTTAATCCCCTCGCGCCGGTCTTTCTTTCAATCGCTTTTTTTGCTATAACTTTTAATGCGTCTTTTGAAAGAATTAATTTTACATCCTCCATGTTAAACAAAGTCTGATATTGCTTTACAAGAGCATTCTTAGGCTCTTGAAGTATTTTGATCAGAGACTCTTCATCTAAATCTTCAAGAGTTGTAACAATAGGCAGCCTTCCAACAAACTCCGGGATTAATCCGTAGTTTAATAAATCCTCAGGCTCTAAATCATTCAATGCCATGCTTATATTTTTAACTTCTGCTGATTTTACATTTGCTTGAAAGCCCATACCTGAACCTTTGGCTCTTCTATTAATTAATTTATCTAGCCCTGAAAATGCACCACCACAAATAAATAATATATTGGTTGTATCAACTTGTAGGAACTCTTGCTGCGGATGTTTTCTTCCACCTTGAGGAGGTACACTTGCAACCGTTCCCTCCATTATTTTTAACAATGCCTGTTGAACTCCTTCACCTGATACATCTCTTGTAATTGATGGGTTTTCTGATTTTCGACTAACTTTGTCAATTTCGTCTATATATACAATTCCTCTCTGAGCCTTTTCAACATTATAGTCAGAAGCTTGTAGAAGTTTGAGGATAATATTTTCAACGTCTTCACCAACATACCCTGCTTCAGTGAGAGTTGTTGCATCAGCCATCGTAAATGGAACGTCAAGAATTCTAGCTAGAGTTTGAGCTAATAGAGTTTTGCCACAACCTGTAGGTCCTATTAATAAAATATTTGATTTAGAGAGCTCTACATCTGATTTAGATGCTGAATGTTCAATTCTTTTATAGTGATTATGAACTGCAACAGAAAGATTGTACTTTGCTCCTTTTTGACCAATGACAAAATCATCTAAACTCGCACATATTTCTTTTGGTGTTGGAATTTTTCCAGAACTTTTTGAATTATTTTCTTTGTTTTCTTCTTGAATAATATCATTGCATAACTCAACACACTCATCACATATAAAAACAGTTGGGCCAGCTATAAGTTTCTTTACCTCATGTTGGCTTTTGCCACAAAATGAGCAATACAAAGTATTTTTATTTTTATCAGTACTATTTTCAGTCATATCAAAATAATATTTATACAATAAGTCGAAAATAAGTATTTTGCTCGAATCATTGCAGATATAAAGGAACCATTAATTTTAAAAAAATTCAATCTTTATTCGAAATTTGATCTTGAAAAACTGTTTATAAACAATGAATTAAAGAGTGTTTTTGAGGCTATTTCTCGATTTTTGGAACTCTTTTTTCTTGAATTTCATCGATAATTCCAAATTTTTTTGCAGATTCAGGGTCCATAAAGTTATCTCGCTCCAATGCTTCTTCAATAGCTTTAACATCTTGCCCGGTATGTTTTGAGTATAGGCTGTTTAGTTTACTTTTAGTTGAAGCAATTTCTTTTGCGTGAATTTCAATATCTGTAGCTTGACCTTGAAAACCCGCTGATGGCTGATGAACCATAATTCTACTATTAGGCAATGCAAATCTTTTGCCTTTTTCTCCAGCCGCGAGAAGAAAAGATCCCATAGAAGCAGCTTGACCAAAACATAATGTAGAGACTGGACACTGGATAAATTGCATAGTGTCATATATAGCCAATCCATCAGATACAACCCCCCCAGGAGAATTTATATACAAGTAAATTTCCTTTTCAGGATCTTCGGACTCTAAAAATAATAACTGCGCAGAAATTAAGGATGCTAGTCCATCATGTACAGGCCCCACCAAAAAAATAATTCTTTCTTTTAATAATCTTGAATAAATATCATATGCTCTTTCACCTTTACCGGTTTGCTCAACCACCATTGGTATAAGAGTGTTCATTGTAACTTTGTCATTCATAATTTATTTCTTCGTAGCTTTCTTTTTTGTAGAAGTCTTTTTAACAGCCTTCTTCTTTACTGTTTTCTTTTTATCTGATGAAGATTTTTCAGTGTTTCCGCCATTATAAATTTTTATGAACGAATCAACATCTATATCAGTAGATTTTAGCTTAACTTTTTCGAGTATAAAGTCCAAAATTTTACTTTCATAGATAGGCGCCTGTAACTGCGTCATTGCATCTTGATTATTCTTGTAATACTCAATAACTTTCTGTTCTTGGCCCCTAAAATTCATTGCATATTCGTATAGGGCTTTATTCATTTCATCTTGAGTTACTTGAATATTATTCAGTCGACCGACTTCTTGGAGCACTAAACCAAGCTGAATTCTTTTAGCGGCCTCATCTTTAAATTTCTTTTCACTACTACTTGATAGTTTTTGGTCTTTGATTTCTTTTTTATGATCATCTGAAGATGGATTCTGTGAAGTTAAATGACCTTGTTGTAAATTATTAAATTCAGTTTCAATTAATCCTTCTGGCATTTCAAATTTATGCTCTTTTTCAAGAATATCGAATAAATTCTTTTTAGAAATATTTTTAGTAAGATCATCATATTCTTTTTGCATTTGATCTTTAACCTTAGTTTTAAGATCTTTTAAGTTCTCAGTTCCAACTGACTTCGCAAAAGCATCATCAATCTTTGTTTCCTCTGGTGATCCAATTTTTCTAATTTTACATTCGAAAATGGCATTGGCACCTTTTAAATCTTCAGCTTGATAGTTATCTGGAAACTTAACAGGAATTTTTTTTGTATCTCCAGCCTTTAAACCAATTAAACCATCTTCGAGATCTTTTAAATACTGACCTGATCCAATTACTATAGTCTGCTCCTCTGCTTTGCCGCCATCAAAATTCTTTCCATCAATCGTACCTTCATAGTCTAAGCGAACAGAGTCTTCTTTTTTGGCTTTGTATTCATCCGGTTGATCTTTAAATGACTTTTGATTTTTAGCAATAAGCTCAACTCTCTGATCAACCTCTTTATCCTTAATTTTAACTTTATATGCATCTATATTTAACTTTTCAAAATTAACTAGTTCAATTTCAGGAAATAATTCAATTTCAAATGTAAAAATTGTATCTTCAGACTCTTTTTTCTTTTCTTTTAGATCAACTTTAGGTTGCGCTATTGGTCTAAATTTTTTTTCTTGAACTATATTGAATACATTATCATTTATAAGTTTGTTTAACACTTCTGCTTTTATAGAGTCTCCATGTTTCTGACTTACAATTGAAGCTGGAACTTTTCCAGGCCTAAAACCATCAACTTTGATAGTTTTTCTAACTTCTTCGGTTTTTTGATTCACTCCGCTATTAAATTCTTCAGATTTAATAGTTACCTCATAACCTCTTTTAAGCCCTTTATTAATTGTTTCTTTATAATTCATATAAACTCTTTGGTGCGGCTAGAGGGACTCGAACCCCCATGAGTTGCCTCACTGGTACCTAAAACCAGCGTGTCTACCAATTCCACCATAGCCGCGATTAATAGAAAATGCAAAATAGACTATTTTTAAGATTATTACAGCAATAATTTAGAGGTTCAAATTAAGCAATATAGTATATTAATATCAAAAAATATGACGTCAATTATTAGATTTTAACAACAAATGAAGACAGTAGTTTTTTTAGACAGAGATACTTTTCCAAAAAAGATTTTAATACCAAAACTAAAATTTAAAAATAGTTGGAAAAATTTTAAATTTACAAATCCAGAGCAGGTTGCTCAAAGAATTAAAAATGCAAATATAATTGTTACAAATAAAACTAAACTATCAGCTACAGATTTGAGAGCCGCAAAATCTCTTGAGCTTATAGCAATTACTGCAACAGGAACAAATATAGTAGATTTGAATTTCTGCAGAAAAAACAATATTTATTTATGCAATCTTAGGGATTATGCATCAATTTCTGTCGCTGAACATGTCTTTGCAATCACATTAAATTTAATTAAGCAAATAAAAGGTCTTGAAAAAGATATTAAGACTGACATCTGGCAAAAGAGAAAAGTTTTTGCACTTTTAAATAGATCTATTGGTGATCTAAATGGCAAAACGATTGGCATCATAGGAAGAGGTGCTATTGGAAACCAAGTCATGAAAATATCTAAAGCTTTTGATATGAAGGCAACTTTTTTTTCTGTTAGAAATTTTAAAAGATCTGATTTTAAAAATTTTTTATCAAAATGTGATATTTTAACTATTCACTGCCCACTAGAAAAGAACACATTAAATTTAATTACTATTAAAGAATTAAAGTTAATGAAAAAAACATCAATACTAATTAATACCGCACGAGGTGGCATTGTTAATGAACAAGACTTAGTATCCGCTATAAAAAAGAATATAATTGCAGGCGCTGGAATAGATGTAGCAACAACTGAACCTCCAAAAAAAAATCATCCTTATTATAATATAATTGATAAGTCTAATTTCATTTGGACGCCTCATACAGCTTGGGCATCAAATGCAACACTTAACAACGCAGTTAATCAGCTTATAGATAATATAAATTCTTTTTATAGTAATCATCCCAAAAATTTAGTTTAAGAATTTTCTTTTTTGTTTTCTTTATGAATTAGAAAAACTGATCCTAAGATTAAAATACCACCAATTATTTCATAAATACTTAATGTTTCAGAAAATATAATAAAAGCTAATATTAAACCAAAGATAGGGAATAATGAGTAAAACGGCAGTACATTTGATATAGGGTAAAATTTGTACAAATAGAACATTCCTGCATGACCAATTGCTGAGACGATTAAAGCTGTGTGAAAAACTGTAAAAACTGCTAATCCATTTATAGGAGTCAAGTAGTTGAGTGGATTTCCTTCAAAAACAAGTGTCAGTACTGCAACGGGTATAAATGCAATAAGGCCATGCCAACCATTTAGAGTTGCTGTGTCAACTTCTTTTAATACTCTTGCCATAAGATTAGAAAGTGCATAGAAAAATGCCATTACAATTACCAAAAGCAGCCCAAACTTATCGTCAATAATTCTAGGGTCATAAGCAATAATGACTATTCCAATGAAGGATAAAAATATAAGGACCCAACGTCTTAAGGAAATTTTCTCTCTTAAGAAAACTAAACTAAGCATCAATCCAAATGGAATTGATAGTTGTGCTCCAATAATAATTGGCGCAACAATAGATAGTTGTTCTAATGCATAATACATTGTCACATAAGTTCCTATTCCCATAGCAAGAGAAAATCCTAACAGCGGCCTTAATAAATGTTTTTCAGGCAGCTTTAGTTTGAAGAAAGGTAAAAACGCTAAAAAAATTAATCCAAGTCTTAGGGCAGTAAATAATAAAGGAGGAATAGTATCTATTCCAAGTTTTCCAACTGGATAAGAGCTTCCATACAAAACCATTATGATTAGTACTAAAATAAGATGCTTTGATTGCATTTATTAAATCTAATTGATTAAATACTTAATACAACTCAAAGAATTTAGAGCTTCATTTGTTTCTAGGTGAGCAACGTTTTGAACAATATTTTACATTGCCCCAATTTAATTCCCATTTCTTTCTCCATGAGAATTCTTTTTTACAAGTAATACAAATTTTAGTTGGCAGATTTTGTTTCTTCATTAACAGAGATATTCATTACAGTTTAGATACATTGACCATTTAAAAAACTATCATAATAAAATGAGACTTCTTTTTTAGATAATGTTGTGCGATCAAATAGATCATCAAAGATAATACATTTTTGTTCAATAGTTAGATTTTCACTTGATAGATTTTGTATTATAGAGTCTGATGATAATATTGCATTATTCATTTTTATACCTTGATCATTTTCAGTATCAAATACTATAAATTTTTCGTTACTTTTATTTACCCAATGATCCCATTTCATTTTTAGTGGGTATGGATTTGAATTAGGGTTACCGTCATAAGCAAAGTTCACCCAGTATTGACTCATTAAAATAGATAAGTTTTTATCAAAAATTGCATTTTCTTTCCTATATAAAATTTCAGATAAATTACTTTCTCTTCCATCAATTATCTCTGGTGAATTAAAAATAAAACCAATTTCTAGACCATGAGCTGCTCCTAATAATTTTGAAAAATCCATACCAAGAAAGGATGGTTCTTCGTCCCAATCAAATCTATATGAATATACATTGTTAATATTTTTACTTGATATATTTCTGGATAGATTGTCTACAGCATCTAATTTCCATGCATCACTTTCATATCTTGAATAAGTGTCGTAAAATTTCTCATCTCTTTGTTTTGTCCATAATCCTAGTGTTGGATGCATATTTGCAATAAAACCTGGTAGTACAGTTTTTACAAATCTTTTATCTCCACTTATAAACAGCTTATTCTCGTCTCGGTTTGTTCCTAAAATTATTTCTTTATCTTGAAATTTTCCCCTGACATATGATTCAAAAATACCCTCCTCTGGAATTATAATTCCATCTGGAATTACATTGGGAACATCAATTAGACCTCCAGAATCTTCTCTAACACGATAAAAACTTATGATCTCTTCTTTAGATAGATCTCTTAAATAATCTCCTAAATTATCTACATCTTCCAATGTCTCTTTTAGAGTCATTGGATTCATGTTGGAATTTTTTTTATTCAAACTACTTTTAACAAATGTCATTGATCCTGAAACTGGATTATTTCTTGAATATTCAAGATCATCTGAAACTAGGTATCCACTTTGTACTATTCCTCTTTGAAACAAGTTCTCTGCTGATTCAGCAAGATAAAGTGAAAGAACGTTTCGAGCACCTGCAGACTCCCCAAAAATAGTAATATTATTTGGATCGCCACCAAAAGAGCTAATATTTCTATTGACCCACTCCAAAGATTTTATCATATCAAGGGTTCCAAAATTTGGCGATTGATCAAGTGGCTCGTTAGAATTGGAATTCAAGTCTGGTACAGAAAACCAACCAAAAGGTCCGAGTCTATAGTTAATGGAAACGAGAATAACATCATGAAATTTTAGAAAATTAGTAGGTATATACATAGGAGAGGCTGAATAGCCCCAAGTATTTCCACCTCCATGAATCCAAAACATCACTGGGAGCTTTTTATCACTTTTAAAAGAATCTGCGGGTGAAAATATATTCAGATACAAACAATCTTCAGATCCAAAGATTGTTCCTTCTTTTTGTCCATTAATTAATTCATCATAAAAATTCGATACTTGAACGCATCTATTAGGTAATTTAGTGGCATCAAAACGATTTGATGTAAATTCAAAATCACGTGGAGCTTTCCACCTTAACTCTCCTGTTGGAGGTTTGGCATAAGGTATTCCATACCATGCATATATATCTTTTTGATCCTCTTTATTTATTTTTGTGCCAATAATCTCAACATTATCTAAAACTACTTTTGACTCATCAACGGTCTCATTTGAAAAGGAGTGTGCGCCAGTAAAAGCAAATAAGATTAAAATTGTTACTAAGATTTTTTTCATTGTATCTTTAATTTTGAAAGGTTTTTAACTATAAGCGGAATATTATCAACTAGGTCATCAGCGATTAATCCGGGCCCTAATAATTCACCTAGCTGAGAATGGATCCAGGAACCGGCACAAGCTGCATCAAAAGCTTTCATTTTATTGTGACCAACTAATGATGATATTATTCCCGCTAAAACATCACCTGACCCCGCTGTAGCAAGATATGGGGCTTTAGAAGAGTTGATTACAACTTTACCTGAAGGATGAGCAATTACAGTGTCTGAACCTTTTAATAAAACAATGCTTCCAGCTTTTTTTGCCCCTTCAACTGTTCTAACCACTTTATCTTCTATGTTATTTATTTCATCTCCGAACAATCTTTTAAATTCTCCTTCATGCGGAGTGAGTATTGTATGTTCATATGTATCTATAAATAGTTCATCAGGGGAACTTTCAAAGCTAGTAATAGCATCGGCATCAATGACAACATGATCAATAAAAGCAAGAGCTAAAAGAGTTCTGGCTTTTGTTTCATCAGAGATGGTATTTCCAGGTCCTATCAAGACTGATGAGATTTTCTTGTCTTTAAGCATCGATTGAAATTCATTTTTATTCTGAATTACAGCGATCAACTCGACCGATATTTGAGGCTCCAAAATTTGAGCGGAATCTTTGTTGCAAATTAGTTTTACTGCTCCTGCACCAACTCTCATAGCGGCTCTTCCTGCAAGCCTAGCAGCACCTGTTTTAAATACAGGGCCTGAGTTAATTAATACCAATCCTCTTGAATACTTATGATCAGCATCTCCGGGAAAAGGAAATTGATCAATCCACAAGTCGGGGGAGTTTTTTAAAATCATGATATACTTCGCATCATCTTAATAAATTCAATAGTCTACTTATTACAAATTTTTAAGATATTTAAATAAATTATTGATTCAAATGAACTATTTAAAAATCTATAAATTTACTATATTTTATAGAAATATTTGTGTCAATTTGGCATAAGTTCTAAATAGTGCAATGTTTTCTTTGTATCTAATTATAGTGCATTGCTCAATTTTAACGTGAGGAGTTACTTTTTTATGAAAAAAATTGAAGCAATAATAAAGCCTTTTAAAATCGATGAAGTAAAAATTGCTTTAGAAGAAATTGGTGTTCGTGGAATGACAGTTTTGGAAGCTAAAGGAAGAGGAAGACAGAGAGGTTTTACAGAAATGAATACAGGCGTTGAGTTTGGCGATTTCTTGCCAAAACTCAAAGTCGAGATAATACTCGAAGATGAGCTTGTAGATAAAGCTGTAGAAGCAATCATTAAGTCTACTAATACTAATCGAATTGGAGATGGCAAAATTTTTGTCTCAAATATTGAGACAATTACAAGAATCAGAACCGGTGAAACTGGCTCTGATGCATTATAATTTTTTTAAGAAAGAAGGCATACATGAATACATTTGAATACATCTGGTTAGATGGTTATCAACCTGAACAATTCATGAGAAGTAAAGTAAAAGCAACTGATCAAGGATCTGCTCCAGATTGGTCTTTTGATGGCTCATCTACAAAACAAGCAGAGGGTGGAAGTTCAGATTGTCTTCTATTACCAGTACAAACATATTCAAATCCTAATGGACATGATTTAGTTATGACTCAAGTTCAAACTGCAGATCATACAACTCATCCATCAAATTTTAGAGCTGCTGCTGCTGAGGTAGTTACGGATGAATGGTGGTTTGGTTTTGAACAAGAATTCTTTTTTACAGATCCAAAAAATGGTGAACCTCTTGGCTGGGAGTCTGGAACTCCAAGAGAACAAGGAGAATACTATTGTGGTGTTGGAGCAGGCAATGTTGTGGGTCGTGAAATTTCAGATGCCCATCTACAAGCATGCTTAGATGTAGGCATAACTTTGACTGGAACTAATGCAGAAGTAGCACTTGGTCAATGGGAATATCAATGCTTTGGTAAAGGCATTAAGGCAGCCGACGACTTATGGGTAAGTCGATACCTTTTATTTAAAACTGCTGAAAAATATGGTGCAGGCGTTAATATTCATCCAAAGCCAAAAACTGGTGACTGGAATGGTTCTGGAATGCACACCAATTTTTCTAATGAAGAGATGAGATCAAAGGGCTCTGAAGAATTATTTTCATCCATGTGTGAAAAACTAGGCAAGGTTCATGAAGATGGTATCGCATCATATGGCTCAGATAATGATATGAGACTAACTGGCCTCCATGAAACTCAAAATATTGAGCAATTTTCTTATGGAGTTAGCGATAGAGGAGCGAGTATTCGGATACCTGTTTATACAGTTGAAAATAATTGGAATGGTTATTTAGAAGATAGAAGACCTGCTTCAAACGCAGATCCATATAAAATACTTGCACATATTGTTGGAACTTTAACTAAGTAAGCTGTAACATTAACTTAGTTAACGTTTTTAGGGGAGACAACATGACTACTTCAAGTGAAGCATTAAAGGCATTCAGAGATTCTGGAGCCAAATATTTAGATCTAAGATTTACTGATGTTAAAGGTAAATGGCAGCACCTCACAATGGATGGGACTGTTGTAGATGAGGATCTTCTTAATAATGGTGTATTCTTTGATGGTTCATCTATTGCGGGATGGAAAGCAATAAATGAATCCGATATGGTTCTCAAGCCTGATCTCTCCACCACAGTCATGGATCCATTCACAGCTCAGCCAACAATGATGATTTTTTGCAATATTCTTGATGCAGTTACAAAAGAACCCTATGAAAGAGATCCACGTGGGACTGCAAAAAAAGCAGAAGAATATGTTAAATCAAGTGGTATAGGTGACTCAGTTTACATTGGTCCTGAAGCAGAGTTTTTTGTTTTCGATGACGTTAAGTTTCAAGTAGAAATGAATAAATCTAGCTTTGAGATTGATAGTTCTGAAGGGCCTTATAACAGTGCAAAAAATTATGAAAGTGGAAACCTTGGTCACAGACCTGGAATAAAAGGAGGTTATTTTCCTGTACCTCCAGTTGACAGTGCTCAAGATATAAGAACTGAGTTTCTTGAGGAATTAAAAAATTTAGGTCTTAGAATGGAAAAGCATCATCATGAAGTTGCTCCTAGTCAACATGAGCTTGGTTTATTGTTTGATACTCTCTTAAAACAAGGAGATGGGATACAATTATATAAATATGGTGTACACATGGTTGCTAATTCTTTTGGCAAAACAGCTACGTTTATGCCTAAGCCAGTAAAAGGTGATAATGGGTCCGGTATGCATGTTCATCAATCAATTTGGAAAGATGGAAAACCTCTTTTTGCAGGAGATGGATATGCGGGATTATCCGAAACTGCCCTTCATTATATTGGAGGTATAATTAAACATGGCAAAGCTCTTAACGCTTTTACAAACCCAAGCACTAATAGTTATAAGCGTCTTATTCCTGGATTTGAAGCCCCTGTGATACTAGTTTACTCAGCAAGAAACAGATCAGCCTCGTGCAGAATACCTGTATCTGATAGTCCAAAAGGAAAAAGAGTTGAAGTAAGGTTTCCTGATCCAACTGCAAATCCATACTTGGCATTTGCTGCAATGCTTATGGCAGGAATGGATGGAATAAAAAATAAAATTCATCCTGGAGATGCAAGTGATCAAGATCTCTATGAACTTTCAGATAATGAAGTTGCAAAGCTGCCAACAGTTTGTGGCTCTTTAAGAGAAGCTTTAGAGGCAGTTGATCAAGATAGAGCATTTTTAACTGAAGGTGGCGTTTTTACTGATGATCAAATTGACGGATACATAGATCTTAAAATGCAGGAGGTATATGATTTAGAACACTCACCTCACCCTGTAGAATTCAAGAACTACTTCAGTGTATAGATCTAAAGATTATTTCAATTTGGAGGCTTTTTTTTGTGAAAACAATTGATTTCTGGTTTTCAATTGGTAGCACTTATACTTACCTTTCTGTAAGTAGGATTTCAAAAGTTAAAGATGACCATCAAGTTTCTTTTGTATGGAATCCTTTTAGTGTTAGAAAATTAATGATGGAAATGAATAATATTCCATTCACTCCCCCTGAAAAAAAAGTTAAGTCAGATTATATGTGGAGAGATATATCTCGAAGAGCAAAAAATTATAATTTAAGTCCTAAAATACCAGCTCCATATCCTCTCAAAAATTTTGATTTAGCAAATCAAATTGCTGTACATGGTGTTAATGAGGGCTGGTGTGAACAGTATGTAAAACTTACTTACAAGTATTGGTTTGAGAATGGGATTGAAGCTGGTTCAGAAGAGTGTATTGACAAAGTTTCAAAAGATATGAATTTTAATCCTAACGATCTAATAAAAAATTCAAGTTCAAATACTATTATTGAAAAATACAATGCTCAAACTGACAAGGCTAGAGAACTTGGGATATTTGGTTCCCCAAGCTTCATATCAAATGGAGAAATATTTTGGGGTGACGATAGATTAGAAGATGCTATAAACTGGTAATATGGAATTAACCTCTGAACATGAAGAACTTAAAAGATCTGCAATTAAGTTTGTTGATACTGAAATTAACCCTTATGTAGATCAATGGGAAGAAGATGAAATCTTTCCAGCGCATGAAGTTTTTAAAAAATTAGGTGACAATGGATTTCTAGGGGTAACAAAACCAGAAAAATACGGCGGATCAGGTCTTGATTACTCGTACGGCGCTGTTCTTAATGAAGCATTGGCAAGTATAAAATGTGGAGGTGTGCCAATGGCAATTGGTGTTCAAACTGATATGTCCACTCCTGCTCTAGCAAGATTTGGATCTGAGCATGTCTGTGAAAATTTTCTTCGGCCATCTATTTCAGGAGAATTTGTCTCATGTATTGGCGTTTCGGAGCCACATGCAGGTTCTGATGTCGCAGCAATAAAAACAACCGCAGTAAAAGATGGCGATGACTACATTATAAATGGATCAAAAATGTGGATTACTAATGGAACTCAGGCTGATTGGATGTGCATGTTAGCAAATACTGGAAACTCTTCGGAAAATCGCCATCTAAATAAATCTTTAATATGTGTTCCTCTTAAAGAAAATGGCGAAAGAGTTAAAGGTGTAACAATTAATCGAAAATTAAAAAAGATGGGAATGCATTCTTCAGATACTGCAGAAATTTTCTTTGAAGATGTTCGCGTGCCTACTAAAAATCTTATTGGTGAGGAAGGCAAGGGTTTTGTTTATCAAATGATACAGTTCCAAGAAGAAAGGCTTTATGCGGCTATTGGAAATTATTCTGGTTGTGAAAATATTATCAATGAAACAATTGAATATACTCGTCAGCGTAAAACTTTTGGTAAACCAATAATAGATAATCAGATTGTTCACTTTAGACTGTCAGAATTAATGACCGAAGTTGAAGCGCTAAAGGCACTTACATGGAAAGGAATTGAGATTCATGTTAATGGTGGCGACTGTACCAAACTAGCATCTATGTCAAAGCTGAAATCTACTAGATTAGCAAGAGAAGTTAATGATGCTTGCCTACAATACTGGGGTGGCATGGGCTTTATGGATGAAACTCCAGTATCAAGAGCTTATCGAGATCAACGATTAGGTTCAATTGGAGGTGGCTCAGATGAAGTTATGCTTGGGATTATTTCGAAGTATTTGGATATTTTACCAGGTAAAAACTAAATCTACATTCGTCCAACACCAAACGAATTTGGACGTAAATCTCTTTTTTCAGAGTCGCAAACGATATTCAAACACTCGCCTAAAATTTTCCTTGTATCTCTTGGATCAATTATGCCATCATCCCAGATCCTTGCAGTTGCGAATAAGGCTTCGCCTTCTTCTTTATAAGTGTCAATTATTTTTTGTTCGATTACCTTAATCATTTCCATATTAGGCTCTTCTCCTCTTCTCTTAGCAGACTCAACTGCAACTTGTGACATGGTTCTTCCAGCCTGCTCACCGCCCATCACGCTTAATTTATTATTAGGCCATGAAAACAAAAATCTGGGATCAAATGATCTACCGGCCATACCATATTCACCCGCTCCAAACGATGCGCCAATTCGTAATGTAATTTTTGGAACTGTACAATTTGTAACAGCTTGAATCATTTTTGATCCATGCTTAATAATTCCTCTCCTCTCTTCTTTTGTTCCAACCATATAGCCAGTCGTATTTTGTAAAAAAATAAGAGGTGTATTATGCTTTGAGCATAATTGAATAAACTGAGCTGCCTTAACAGCGCCGTCAGCAAAAATTGGTCCATTGTTTCCAATGATTCCAACTTTATAACCATGAATTCGTGCAGTGCCTGTAACAGTTTGTTTTCCAAATTCAGGTTTAAAATCTAAATATTCAGAGCCATCAACTATACGAGCGATGACCTCTCGAACATCATAAGGTTTTTTATAATCTGTAGGCACGACACCTATAAGTTCATCAGGGGAATAAATAGGTTCACTAAAATTCTCATTTTTGGTTGATGTAAATCCATCATTCCACCCTAAGTTTTTAACAACCTCTCTACATTTTTTTATTGCTTCAGCATCATCTTCAGCTATGTATTCAGCTAACCCAGAAACTGAATAATGCATCTCCGCACCTCCAAGTTCTTCATCTGTAGCAATTTCACCCAATGCTGCCTTTAGCAATGGTGGGCCCGCTAAAAATATTTTAGATCTATTTTTAACTACAATGACTTGATCTGATAATCCAGGTGTGTATGCGCCTCCAGCAGTAGAATTGCCATGAACTACTGCAATTGTAGGTATGCCCATAGCAGAAATTTTAGCTAAGTTTGCAAAACTACGTCCACCTGGCAAAAAAACTTCCGATTGTCTAAAGAGATTTGCCCCTGCGCTTTCAACAAGACTAATTAATGGAAGCTTATTTTCTTTTATGATTTCAGCTCCTCGAAGCGCTTTAACAACACCCATTTCTGTCATGCTTCCGCCCTTAATTCCAGAGTCTGAAGCGCTGACCATGCATCTTACGCCTGATACATATCCTATTCCACTAATACCACCGCCTCCTGAAATATTTTTATCTCCATCATCATCTCCCATTTTATATCCAGCAAGAGTAGAAAGGGATATGAAATAGCTATCAGGGTCTAAAAGAGCTGCAAGTCTTTCTCTTGGAAGAAGCTGACCTCTCTTTTCAAATTTTGGCTTGGCTCTCTCAGAATTATCAGCGATTTTTTTTTCTAACGATCTAAATTCATTGATTAATTCTATATGATCTGCTTCATTCTTTTTAAAAGAATTAGAGTTTATCATTATTTTTGATTCAATAACGGGCATAAATAATCCAAAAAAAATATTTCGATAGACTAATAAAATATACCACAATGTAAAGAATCTAATAATATCAATACTATTAATGGTCAAAAAAACAAAAAAAAGAGCTAAGTTGGCAAAAAAAACAACAAAAGCTAAGAATACAAATTATACCGCTAAAGACATAGAGGTTCTTGAGGGCCTTGAACCTGTTCGTAAAAGGCCAGGAATGTATATTGGTGGAACAGATGTTCATGCCATGCATCATTTAGTAAGCGAGGTCCTTGACAATTCAATGGATGAAGTAGTTTCAGGTCATGCAAATAAAGTTAATATTAATTTAATTGATAGCACAACAATTGAAATTTCTGATAATGGTCGAGGTATACCAGTTGATAAACATCCAAAGTTTAAACTTCCGGCCGTAGAGGTCATTCTCACAACGCTTCACTCTGGTGGAAAATTTTCTAATAAAAATTATCAAACTTCAGGTGGGTTACACGGCGTTGGTGTTTCAGTTGTTAACGCCTTGTCGAAAAAACTAGACCTTGAAATTGCGAGAGATAAAAGATTTTATACTCAAACTTACTCAAGAGGGGTTAGAAAAAATAAATTAAAAACTATTTCACGTGGAAGTATTAAGAAAGGTACAAAAATAAAATTTACTCCTGATGATGAAATTTTTGGAAAAGAAAATTTTGACTCATCTATTATTTATAATATGGCAAAAGCAAAGGCCTATTTAATCCCAAATGTTGAGATTAATTGGTCATGTCCAAAAAATTTAGTTAAAAAAAATATACCGACGCAGGACAGACTTCATTATGCAAAAGGGATTCATGATTACTTATCCGCGTTAGTAAATCCAAACGAACCCATATTTGACGAAGGGTTCTACTTTAAGGCCAATATTGACGATGAAGGAAATAGTATTGAAGGAATTATAAATTGGTTTGATGCAATAGAACCAATTAACCAGTCATATTGTAACACTATACAAACACCTTTGGGTGGAACTCATGAAAATGGTTTTAAAAATGGTATGTTTAAAGCATTTAAAGACTATTCAAAAATTAAATTTGAGAGAAAAGCCTCTCAAATTACACAAGATGATATTTTTGGATCATCAGCTTCTATATTATCAATATTTATTGAAAATCCTGAATTTCAAGGCCAAACAAAAGAAAAACTATCTAGTATTGAGCCAGGCAAAAAGATTGAATTAAAAATTAAACAACTATTTGAACAATGGTTGGCAAAAAAAACAAAAACAGCTGAACAATTATTCTATTATGCCTTCAACCGATCTCAAATCAGACTTCAAAATAAATCAGAGCTTGCAATTGAACGACAAGTAAAAAGAAAAAAAATTACACTACCCGGTAAACTTGCCGATTGCACTATTAGTGGTAACAAAGGTACTGAACTTTTTTTAGTTGAAGGTGACTCAGCTGGTGGATCAGCTAAGCAGGCAAGAGATAGGCAGACGCAGGCTATACTTCCCTTAAGAGGTAAGATACTCAATGTAATAAGTGCATCTAGAGATAAAATAAATGCCAATCAGGAAATTGTTGATCTCATACAAGCCCTTGGCTGTAAAAGAGGCGATAACTATAACTCTAAAGATATTAGATATGAAAAAATAATCATTATGACAGATGCTGATGTAGATGGAGCCCATATCGCTACTCTTCTAATGGGATTTTTCTATAATGAATTTCCTAAATTAATTGATGATGGCCAACTTTATTTGTCTGTTCCCCCTCTATTTAAAATATCTAAAGGAGGTAAAATCTTTTACGCGGTAAGTGAAAGACATAAAGATGACATAGTGAAAAAAGAATTTAAAAATTCTGAAAATATTGAAATAAATCGATTTAAGGGTCTAGGTGAAATGATGCCAGCTCAATTAAAAGATACAACAATGTCTCCTGAAAATAGAACATTGCTTAAAGTTCAAATTGCCTCAAAAGATAAGAAAAAAACTAAGAAATCTGTAGAAGCCCTCATGGGGAAAAAACCAGAGCTGAGATTTAAGTTTATAACTGAAAATTCAAAACGAGTTTCTGCAGAAAATATTCTTTAAGCTAAATTCTTTATATTTTTTTCTGTTTTTTCACTATAAGGAGCTGAAACCATTTTTCCAGCATCAATTAAATTTTGTCCTTTTAATACTGCTCTTTTATGACTGAAATTGCGATATCCATCATGACCATGGTATGACCCTGAACCACTTGGGCCCACTCCTCCGAATGGAAGGTCATGCATTGAAAATTGAAAAAGAACATCGTTGGTCACAAGTTGTCCTGATGTAGTTTTATTTAAAAGATCGTCAACTTCTTTTGCATCATCACCAAAATAATAAAGAGCAAGTGCTTTTGGGTTATGATTTACATATTTAATAGTTTCATCAAAATTTTTATACGACATAACAGGCAAGATAGGCCCAAAAATTTCATTTTTCATAACCTCCATATCATCAGTTGGATTAAGAATTAATGTTGGAGGGATTTTATGATGTTCTTGTTGTGTAAGATCTTCATTAGCAGGATTGATTTCTACAATTTCTGCTCCTTTAGATTTTGCATCCGAAATATATGATCTTAATCTTTCATAATGATTCAAATGAATGATTGAAGTGTAATCAGGATTATTCTTCAGAGTTTCGTATGACTCTTGTACATATGACTTAGCATGCTCAACAAACTCATTCTCTTTTCCTTCAGGAAGAAATACGTAATCAGGCGAAATACATATCTGACCAGCATTAAGCAATTTACCCATCATAATTTTATCAACACTTTTCTTCATTTTAGCTTTAGGGCCAACGATAACTGGAGACTTTCCACCAAGCTCGAGTGTGAGGGGAACTAAATTTTCAGATGCTTCATAGGCAATTTTTTTTGCTATATGAGTTGATCCAGTAAATAATAAATGATCAAAAGCAAGACCAGCAAAAGACTGAGATGTTTGAGGCCCGCCATTGATTACAACCACTTCATCATCATTAAAGTATTCTTTTACTAACTTTTCAGTTAAATCAGATGTTTCAGGAACAAACTCTGATAATTTCATCATTGCATTATTTCCAGCGGCAAATACTTCAACCAATGGGCCTAAACTCAAATTAAGTGGAAAGTTCCATGGTGAGATAATCCCTACTACTCCGTAAGGTTGATTATGAATAAATGCTTTGGCGCCCAGCAATCCTAGAGGGAAATTGGGTTTTCTTTTTTCAGGCTTCATCCATTTACTTAAATTTTTTGAAATATGTTTTGCGCTAGCAATGATAGGTAAAGTATCTGACAGTAAGCTTAGTTGCTCATGCCTTGTTCCAAAATCATTCTGTAAAGCCTTGTGGAAGTCTTCTGAGTTTTCCTCTACAAGAAGTTTTAATCTATTTATTCTATCTATTCTCTCTTTATAATTAGGATAGTCACCATTTTGAAATCTTTTTTTGAGACTATTGAGAATTCTCTCTAATTCATCCTTAGAAACTTCAGGATAATCTGATGCTACACTTACTCCACCTAAACCCATATTTTTACCTCTTTAAATTATTTAGATCGTATAGAAATTATAAGTATAATTCAATTAGAATATATTGACACTTAATACGTCGATATTATGATCTTACTAATCTTTTATTATAATTTTTTTATTTATGCCAAATAAAATAAAATTTCATATTGATGAAAATAATGTAGCTGTTTTAACATTGAATGACCCTGAAAGACTGAACGCCCTTTCTTTGGAAATGTTAATTGAGATACATGAACAAATTAAACTTATCAATGCCGATAAAACAAGTGCGAGGTGTCTTGTAATTACGGGAGAAGGACGAGGGTTTTGTGCTGGGGCTAATTTAATCGATACAAATGCCGCTCCTTCAGAAAGTGGTAATCCAATGGATAGAGATTTAGGAAAAGGATTGTTAACCCATTATCATCCAATGCTTATAGATTTAAAAAATTTAGAAATACCTGTTATTACTGCAATTAATGGTGTTGCAGCTGGTGCTGGATGTTCACTAGGAATCATTGGTGATCTAATATTTGCTTCTGATAAATCATATTTCTATCAGGCTTTTAAATTTATTGGATTAGTTCCAGATGCTGGATCGACATATATACTTCCTCGAAAAATTGGCATGGCAAGAGCTATAGAATTATCAATGTTGGGCGAAAAAATAACAGCTGAAAAGGCTCTTTCATGGGGATTAATAAATTTTGTTTATGATCAAGAAAATTTAATGAAAGAAACGATTAAGACTGCTACTGAAATCGCAAATGGGCCAACTATTGCTTATAAATTAATGAGAAAACTATACTGGGAAAGTTTAAGTAATGACTTTGAGACACAGCTAAACGCTGAAAGTAAAGCTCAAACAATAGCAGGTAAGACTGAAGACTGCTTTAATGGTGTTATGTCTTTTCTACAAAAAAAGAAACCTAACTTCAAAGGAAAATAAGTTTAATTATAATTACTTAGAAACTCTTCAGAAAAACGCTGAAACCTTTTTTCTTCAATTGATGCCCTGATCTCTTTCATCAAATTTTGATAAAAATAAATATTATGTAAGGATAAAAGCATGCCACCTAACATTTCTTTTGCATTAAATAAGTGATGAAGATATGCGGCTGAGTATGTGTTGCAAACAGGGTTGTCACTTTCAGGATCAATTGAGGAGTTTAATTGTTTAAATTTTGAATTTCGAATATTTATTGTCCCATTTTTTGTAAAAGCCTGCCCATTTCTTCCACTTCTGGTAGGAAGAACACAATCAAACATATCGATTCCTCTGGCAACTGCACCGATAATATCATCAGGTTTGCCAACTCCCATTAAATACCTTGGCCTATTTTGTGGAAGAAGCGGACAAGTGTAGTCTAGAACTTTAAACATTTCATCTTGAGGTTCGCCTACAGCCAATCCCCCAACAGCATAACCATCAAAATCTAAATTAATTAGAGATCTTACTGATTCATCTCTTAAATCTGAATAAGTACTTCCCTGAACGATGCCAAATAATTGATTCTGAGATCCAGTAAATGCATACTTACATCTTTCCGCCCATTTCATTGATAATCTCATTGAGTCACTTGCTTGGTCATGAGTTGCTGGGAAAGGGGTACACTCATCAAAGCACATAACAATATCTGAATTTAGATTTTTTTGAATTTCAATTGATTTCTCAGGAGTAACTAAGAATTTTTTACCATCAATATGTGATTTAAACTCTACTCCGTTGTCAGATAATTTTCTTAATTTTGATAATGAGAATACTTGATAACCACCTGAGTCAGTTAATATAGGTAAATGCCAATTCATAAAGTCGTGTAAACCACCAAATTTACTGATTAAATCATCTCCAGGTCGAAGCATTAAATGATATGTATTTCCTAATAAAATCTCTGAACCGGTTTTTAAAAGATCGGGTGTTGTGACGGCTTTCACTGTTGCAGCGGTACCAACAGGCATAAATGCTGGAGTGTTAATGTTTCCGTGAACTGTTTTCACGATACCTCTTCTAGCAAGGTGGTCACTATTTAATAATTCAAAATTACTCATTACGATACAACAGGCTTACATCTCCATATGAAAAGAAACGATAATCATTTTCAATAGCCGTTCGGTATATAGATTGAATTTTATCTATGCCAGAAAATGCAGAAACTAAAAGCATCAAAGTTGACTTTGGTAAATGAAAATTTGTTAAAAGCATATCTACTACTTTAAATTTAAATCCAGGCTTAATAAAAATATCTGTTTTTCCACTAAATGGAGAAAGCTCACCGCTCAGTGCCGCGGACTCTAACAGTCTTAACGATGTTGTGCCAACAGAAATTATTCTTCCTTTTTTTGATTTTTTTTCTTTTATCAACTCAATAACTTCATTTGAAATAAACCCTACTTCACTATGCATTTTATGGTTTTCAATATTATCTCTAATCGGCATAAATGTTCCTACCCCAACATGGAGTGTAATCTCTGCTAACTGATCTCTGTCTTTTATTTTATTAAATATTTCATTATTAAAATGAAGGCCAGCTGTGGGAGCTGCGATTGATCCATTATGACTTGCATAAACTGTTTGATAATCATTAAAATCTTTTTTATCACTATTTCTTGATTTTAGAATGTAAGGAGGAAGAGGCATTTTACCAAAATTTCTAAATAATATATCTTCTTCTCCATTTACTTTTATTATGAAGTCTCCTTCATGAGTCTTTTCTATAACATCAAGGAAATATGAATCGTCTAAAGAAATTTTATCACCTACATTTATTTTCTTTCCAGGTTTTATAAATGCTTTCCAAAGCGACTCTTTTATTTTTTTATGAAAAGTAATTCTGATCTCATTTGACTTGTGTTTTAAAGAGAAATAAGCTGGAATTACTTTGGAGTTATTCACCACAAGTAAGTCATTCTTTTCAATATAATTAAGGATATTGTTAAAATTATCGTGATAAACAGGTTCGCTACCAATCAATAAACGTGAAATGTTTCGAGGCTGGATTGGCCTGCTTGCTATTAGTTCTTGCGGAAGATCAAAGTCAAAATGACTAATATCCATATTTATTCAATATCAGATAAAACTTTCACTGATATCATTAAATCTGGATCTGTTACTTCACCGTTTGATCCAGACCCTACTTTAATGTTATCTACGTACTCCATTCCTGAAACCACTTGACCAAAAACAGTGTATTGTCCATCTAAGTGTGGAGTTGGTCCAAAACAAATAAAAAACTGGCTATTAGCTGAATTGGGATCCTGAGTTCGAGCCATAGAAACAGTGCCTCTTAAATGTGAAGTACTATTAAACTCTTGCATTAAATCAGGCTTACTTGATCCTCCAGTTCCATTACCAAATTGTCCATCACCTGTTTGAGCCATAAAGCCAGGTATGACTCTATGAAAAGGAACTCCATCATAAAAACCTTCTCGTGCGAGTTCTTTAATTTGATTTACGTGATTTGGAGCAACATCAGTTAATAGTTCAATTATTACATTGCCGTCTTTTAATTCTATTTGAATTGTATTTTCTGGATCATTTGCCATATATAGACTTTCTTCAGCGTTAGCTAAGTTATTAAAAATAATAAATAATGAGAATATATATAGTATAAATTTTCTCATCAAAGTTAATTATTAAATTTTTCCTTCAGTTTTCCTGATACATAATCAGTAGTAAAATTAGAAATGTCTCCATTTAATCTAGCTATATCTCTAATAAAATTAGAAGATATTGATTGTCTTTGAGCGTCAGCCATTAAAAAAACCGTTTCAATTTCAGAATTCAATTGACGGTTCATTCCTACCATTTGAAATTCATATTCGAAGTCAGAAACAACTCTTAACCCTCTTACAATAACCTGAGCATTTAATGATTTAGCAAACTCAACTAAAAGATTATCAAATGCAACGACCTCTACTGAAGAACTACTTGAAAATTCATTGTCGATCATATCTTTGCGCTCATTGAGCGAAAATAAAGGATTTTTGTGAGGGCTGTCTGCTACAGCAATATATAGCTTATCGACAAACCTTAAGGCTCTATTAACTACGTCAATATGACCTTTATGAATCGGATCAAAGCTACCCGGATATACTCCAATTTTTTCCATACAGAATTATATATTGAATAAAAATAATCCTCTACCAATTAATTTTCTATTTCAACTCGTGAAGCTGAAACAACTTTTTCACTATCAGATGTTTTGAATATGCTTACTCCTTGAGTATTTCTACCAGCAACTCTTATATCTATAACTGGACATCTGATCAATTGACCAGACTTTGTGATTAGCATTATATCGTCATCATGTCTAACTGGAAATGAGGCTAAAACATTTCCATTTCGCGACGAAGTGGTTATACACATAATTCCTGAACCACCTCTATTGGTAACTCTAAATTGATATGAAGATGTTCTTTTTCCAAATCCATTTTCAGTTACCGTAAGAACAAATTGTTCACACGCTTTCATTTCCTGAAAACGATCTTCTGATAATTTAATATCTTCTATTTCTTCTTTAGAATCCTCTTCATTGTCATCATTATCATCTTTAGTTGCTTTATTCATTTTTAAGTAAGCCTTTGCCTCAGCTGAAGTTACATCTAGATGAGATAATATTGATAATGATATAATTGAGTCATTTTCTGCTAATTTAATACCCCTTACTCCAATTGAAGATCGACTTTTTGTTGTTCGTAATTTAGAAACAGGCGTTCTAATACATTTACCTTCTTTTGTAGACAGCAATACGTCATCATTTTCAGTACAAATTTTAACTCCAACGATTTTATTTGAATTACTTAATTTCATTGCAATTTTTCCATTAGCTTGAATATTTTTAAAATCATCAATACTATTTTTTCTAATACTGCCATCAGCGGTAGCAAATATCAAAAAATTATCATTTTTAGAGACTTTATTTTCTGGCATGACAAGTATGCTTGATAGTTGATCGTCTTGTTTCAAATTCAATAAATTTATAATTGCTTTGCCTTTTGCTGTTGGCGAAGATTCTGGTATCTTCCATGTTTTAAGTTTGTATACGATGCCACTTGATGAAAAAAATAACATATTGTCATGAGTACTAGAGGTAAAAACTTGCGTAACAAAATCTTCATCGTTTGTTTTCATTCCTGATCTACCTTTACCGCCTCTTTTTTGGGCACGGTACATCTCTAGAGGAACTCTTTTTATATAGCCGGAATTAGTAATACTAATTACCATATCACTTCTTTGAACAAGATCCTCTTGATCTATGTCTGAAGCTTCATGGTCAGTAATTTCAGTTTTTCTTGGAGATGAGAATTCTTGTTTTACATTATCTAATTCATCTTTAATAACAGATTGTAATTTATTTTTGTCTCTTAAAATTGATAAGTACTCATTTATATTATCTGATAGAGTTTTTAATTCTTCTTCCAGCTCCCCTTTACCTAATGCCGTAAGCCTCTGAAGTCGTAATTCTAAAATAGACTTGGCTTGATCCTCAGTTAAATAAATATCTTTATCATTTTTTATTTGCCTTGGATCATCAATTAATTCCAAAATATCCTTTACATCAGAGCTCTTCCATTTTGTTTTCAGCAACTCTATTTTTGCAGAGCTAGGGTCCTTAGAGCTTTTTATGATTTCAATTACTTGATCTACATTGGAGATAGCAATCGCTAGCCCCGTTAAGACATGTGCTCGATCTCTGGCTTTATTTAATTCATACCTAGTTCTAAGAGAAATAATTTCTTCTCGGTGATTTATGAAATGTCTTAAAAAATCTTTTATATTCATCAACTCTGGCTTTTGATCGTTGAGAGCTAGAGCGTTAACACCATATGAACTTTGCAATGGCGTAAACTTGTATAATTTATTTAAAATTACTTGTGCGATGACTCCTTTTTTAAGTTCAACAACTACTCTGACACCTTGTCGGTCAGACTCATCTCTCAAATCACTGATCCCTTCAATTTTTTTATCTCTTACAAGCTCTGCTATCTTTTCAATTAAAGTTGATTTATTTACTTGATAAGGCAGTTCTGTAAAAATAATTGCTTCACGATCACTTTTAAATTCTTCAAACGTTGACTTAGCTTGAACAATAATCGATCCTCTTCCACTTTTTTGTGAGTCTTTAATTCCTTTTGAGCCAACTATTTTTCCTCCTGTAGGAAAGTCTGGTCCTTTTATTATTTCATTTATCTTTTCAAAAGAAATTTCTTGATCATCTATATAAGCAACGCAAGCATCAATAACTTCACCTAGATTATGTGGCAATATATTAGTAGCCATTCCAACTGCAATTCCACCTGCTCCATTAACAAGTAGATTTGGATATTTTGCTGGAAGTACTATTGGCTCATTTTCACTTTCATCATAATTAGGTCTGTATTCAACAGTATCTTTTTCAATATCCTCTAGTAGAAATTTAGATATTTTTGCCATGCGGACTTCTGTATATCTCATTGCCGCCGCTCGATCCCCGTCCATCGAACCAAAGTTACCCTGACCATCAAGCAGAGGTACTCTCATAGAAAAATCTTGTGCCAATCTAACGAGCGCATCATATACCGCTTGATCACCATGGGGGTGATACTTACCAATTACATCACCAACTACCCTAGCGCTCTTTCTATGCTGCTTATTCCATTCATACCCAGCCTCATGCATTGCATACAAAATTCTTCTATGAACAGGCTTTAGTCCGTCTCTTACATCAGGTAATGCTCTACTCACGATTACACTCATTGCGTAATCTAAGTAAGATTTTTGCATCTCGTCATCGATTGGAATCGGTGAAATAGATGTGATTTCTTCAGTTACACTTTTACTATTTTGATCGTTTGAATCAGTCAATTTAAAGCCCTAAATAGTGGTTAATAATTAGCCAAAAACAGCCAAATATGAAGCATTTTTTATGATTAACATTATAGAGAATTATAACAGAAAAATGGCAATTAAGCCATTTTAAAAGGGAATTTCATCATCAATATCCAGATCATCAGATGAAGAAAAATTGCTATCCTGAGACATGTCTTGATCAATTTGAGGCGAAGATTCACCACCAAAGTCACTGGATCCTCCTCCTCTGCTATCAAGCATTGTCAAAGTTCCATTATAATTTGCAAGAACAACCTCAGTTGTATATTTTTCAACTCCATTATTATCAGTGAACTTTCTTGTTTGAAGTTGTCCTTCAATATATATTTTGGATCCTTTTTTAAGGTAATTCTCAACGACACCCGCTAAACCATCGTTAAATATAACTATTCTGTGCCATTGAGTTTTATCTCTTCTCTCTCCTGTATTTTTATCTTTCCAGGATTCTGAAGTAGCAAGACTTAACTGGGCCAATTTTTTTCCATCTTGCGTTTGTCTTATAATAGGGTCAGCCCCTAAATTACCAATAAGCATTACTTTATTTAAACTTGACGCCATGTGTATAAATTAACTATTTAATATCTTGGTGTATACAAAAAAACAAAGATAATTATTTTATTCACAACTATCTTTAAGTCTTAATAAATCAAACTAATTATAATGTTGAGATGAACAAAAATATTTCAATTCAAGGAGCAAGAGAACATAATCTAAAAAACATTAATGTTAAGATTCCAAGAGATAAACTGACAATAATAACTGGCCTTTCAGGCTCTGGAAAATCGTCTCTAGCATTTGATACTATCTACGCAGAAGGCCAAAGAAGATATGTCGAAAGTCTATCAGCGTATGCAAGACAATTTCTTCAGATGATGCAAAAACCTGATGTTGATTTGATTGAGGGATTAAGCCCAGCAATATCGATTGAGCAAAAAACAACTTCTAAAAATCCAAGATCAACTGTAGGAACTGTTACAGAGATATATGATTACTTGCGCTTGCTCTATGCTCGAATTGGTATTCCTTATTCTCCTACAACCGGTTTGCCAATAAAAAGTCAAACTGTTACTCAAATGGTAGATAGAATTAGATCAAGGCCTGAAGGTTCAAAATTCCTAATATTAGCTCCGATAGTAAGAGGAAGAAAAGGTGAGTATAAAAAAGAGTTATCAGAGCTTCAGAAAAAAGGATTTCAAAGAGTAAAAATTGATGGAGAGCAATACGAATTTGACTCACTTCCTGATTTAGATAAAAAAAAGAAACACGATATATCAGTGGTAGTTGATAGAATCTCTCTATCTAAAGATTTGGGTAATAGGCTGGCAGACAGCATAGAAACGGCACTTAATATTGCAGATGGAATAGTAATAATTGAAGATTATGAAAAAAATGGAAAAGCTCCAAAAGAGGAAATTTTTTCCTCTAAATTTGCTTGTCCCGTCTCAGGCTTCACAATTGAAGAAATTGAGCCAAGATTATTTTCTTTTAATAATCCATACGGTGCCTGTCCTGAATGTGATGGAATAGGTACAGATCTATCAATTGATGTAAAGCTAGTAATTCCAGATAAAAATTTATCAATTAACGAAGGTGCTATAGCTCCATGGCCAATCGCTACGTCTAGTTACTATAAGCAAGTTTGTGAGAGTATATCAAAGCATTTTAAGTTTTCACTTGATACACCATGGAAAAAACTTAGTAAAAATATTAAAGAAATTATTCTTTTTGGTTCTGATGATGAAGTGAAATTTAAATATGACGATGGTTATACATATTATAAAGAATTTGAGGGAGTTGTTAATAATCTTGAAAGAAGATATTTAGAAACTGACAGTGATTGGATGAGGTCAAATATTGAAAAGTATCAAACTGAAAGTAATTGTCATGCATGTGATGGCCTAAGACTCAAAAAAGAGGCTTTAGCTGTTAAGGTTAATGGTCTTAATATTGGACAATTATGTCAAAAATCAATTAAGGAATCTTTATCTTGGTTTCAAAAACTTGAGAAAAATCTATCAAAAAAAGAAATTGAAATCTCATATAGAATTTTAAAAGAATTGAATGAAAGAGTAAATTTCTTAAATAATGTTGGTCTTGAATACCTTACTTTATCGAGGAACTCAGGAACTTTATCTGGCGGGGAGTCTCAACGCATCAGATTAGCTTCTCAAATTGGCTCAGGTCTTACTGGTGTGCTCTATGTTTTAGATGAGCCTTCAATAGGATTGCACCAAAGAGACAATGCAAGATTACTTGAAACTCTAAAACGACTTCGAAATCTTGGTAACACTGTCATTGTCGTAGAGCATGACGAAGAAGCTATGATCAACTCTGATCATATTATTGATTTAGGTCCAGAAGCTGGAGTTAAAGGGGGTTTTGTAACTGCAACTGGAACTGCAAAAGAAATTATGAAAAATAAAAAAAGTTTAACTGGTCAATATTTATCAAAAAAAATGATTATTGATGTGCCGGCTAAAAGACGTGAGGCAAAAGATAATAAAAAAATAAATATAAAAGGTGCTTCTGGGAATAACCTTAAAAATGTTGATTGTGAAATCCCATTGGGGACACTTACATGCATTACAGGAGTTTCAGGAAGTGGCAAATCCACTCTTACTATAAATACACTCTATAAGGCCATTGCAAAAGAATTAAATGGCTCCAATACTAATCCATCATCTTTTAAAACTATTGAAGGCATAAACAATCTAGATAAAGTAATTGATATAGATCAATCCCCTATTGGAAGAACACCACGGTCAAATCCAGCAACTTACACAGGTGCTTTTACTTTTATTAGAGATTGGTTTGCAGGATTACCAGAGTCAAAAGCTCGAGGATATAAAGCCGGTAGATTTTCATTTAATGTTAGGGGAGGCAGATGTGAGGCATGTGAAGGCGATGGTGTAATTAAAATAGAAATGCACTTTCTTCCAGATGTATATGTAACTTGCGATGAATGTGAGGGAAAGAGGTATAATCGTGAGACACTTGAGATAAAATATAAAGATAAAAATATTTCTGATATTTTAAACATGACAGTTGATGAAGGATTAAAGTTCTTTGATCCTATTCCCTTAATTAAAAATAAATTGAGCACCTTAAATAGTGTTGGGCTTGGATATATTAAAATTGGGCAACAAGCCACAACTCTCTCAGGTGGAGAGGCACAAAGAATTAAGTTATCGAAAGAATTATCAAAAAGAGCAACTGGTAAAACATTATATATCTTAGATGAACCTACAACCGGTCTACACATTCATGATATTAAAAAGTTATTAGAAGTGCTTCAAATATTAGTTGAGCAAGGTAATACCATAGTTGTTATTGAACACAACTTAGATGTTATTAAGACTGCTGATTGGTTAATTGATTTAGGGCCAGAAGGTGGCGATAATGGTGGGGAAATCATTGGCTGTGGAACCCCTGAGGCACTAAAAAAGAATAAAAAAAGCTATACAGGTAAATATTTAAAAAATTTAGTTTAATTTTTTTAATTTTTTTTGATACAAATAGATTCATAATTATTTATTAAGGATAAAAAATGACAAACATTCTCCAATCATTGAATAAAACAATAATAGCTGGAACAGTATTATTATTAATTTTACTTATTATAATGTTTAAAGCTTATGATCTGTCTTTTGATCTGATTTTCTGGCAGACAATATTTAGATATTTACATGTTGTTGTTGGAGTAATGTGGATCGGACTCCTTTGGTATTTTAACTTTGTTCAAATACCTAATATGCCAAATATTCCTGATGAACAAAAGCCTGCAATTGGAAAAGTCATTGCTCCTGCAGCGCTCTTCTGGTTTAGATGGGCTGCCTTAGCAACAGTAATAACTGGATTAATTACTCTTGCTCTTTATTATGGTCACTCAGGAGCTATTAATGCTCTTGTTCTAACGATACCAAATTTTAATGATCCAAGAGCCCTTACAATTGGAATTGGGATGTGGCTAGCTCTAATTATGGCTTATAATGTATGGATGGTTATTTGGCCTAATCAGAAAAGAGCACTTGGTATAGTTGAGGCTGATGCGGATACTAAGGCGAAATCTGCTAGAACAGCTATGCTATTTTCAAGAACAAATACAATGCTGTCAATTCCGATGTTATTGGCAATGGTGGCTGCTCAAAATTTAGCCTAAATTATTTTCTAGTAGAGTCTACGGCTGAAGTACTAGTCCAGTCTCTTTTCACTTCTAAATATTTAAGCAATGGCGCAGCTACAAATATTGAAGAATATGTTCCAACTAAAACTCCCCATATCATAGCAAAGGTAAATCCCTTGATAACGGACCCACCAAAAATATAAAGTGATAAAAGAGCTAATAAAGTTGTAATAGATGTGATTATCGTTCGAGATAAAGTTTCATTAATTGATAAGTCTAATAATTGATCGATTACAAGTGATCTATGTTTTCTCAGGTTTTCTCTTACTCTATCGTATACCACAACAGTATCATTCATTGAGTAACCAACTATGGTCAGTATTGCGGCTATAATTGGAAGATTAAATTCCAACTGAGTGATACAAAATATCCCTATCGTAAGAATTACATCATGAACAAGCGCTAATACGGCGCCAAGTGAGAACTGCCATTCAAATCTAAACCAGATATATAAAAGCATTGCAAATACAGCAAGAGCAATTGCAAACGTTCCAGCTTGTATCAATTCACCACTTACTTTAGGACCAACTACTTCAGTTCTCCGATAATTTACAGGAGAACTAAGATCATTATCTAGTTTATTTTTTACAATCTCTACAACATTCTGCTGAATTTTATCGCCCCCAGATTGTTGCTCAATACGGATTAAAATATCATTCTTCGATCCAAATTCTTGTATTTGAATATCTCCAAGAGAAAGGTCATTTAGTGCTGATCTAATTTGTGATATATCAACATCTTCTTTTGTTTCAATTTCAATAAGCGTTCCACCTTTGAAATCTATTCCAAAGTTTAGGCCAAATGAGAAAAAAGATATTATAGATCCAATAATTAATAATGAGGATAATACAAAACCGATAATATGAATTTTTAAAAATGATATATTTTTTGAACTAAAGTCTAAATTCATATCTTAAGCCCTACACTTTCTGATTTCATTTTTCTTACTCTCAGTGAAATAAAAAATCTTGTGACTGTAAACGCTGTAAAGACAGATGTAAAAATACCAATTGCAAGAGTAATAGAAAATCCTCTTACAGGACCAGAAGCCATAAAAAATAATATTATTGCGGCTATTAAAGTGGTGATATTTGCATCTAATATTGTTGATAATGCTCTTTTATATCCATTATCTATGGAGTTTATCATTGAACTTCCATTTCTTAACTCTTCTTTGACCCTTTCAAAGATAAGAACATTGGCATCGACAGCCATTCCAATAGTAAGAATTATACCAGCTATTCCTGGTAGAGTTAGAGTTGCTTGAAACATTGAAAGGACACCAAGAACTAATAATAAGTTAATGATAAGAGCGATGTCTGCAAATAGTCCAAACGTTCGATATATAAATAACATAAATAAAATGACAGCGGCAAAACCAATTATTGCAGCTATTTTTCCAGCATTAATAGAGTCCGCTCCTAAATCAGGGCCAACTGACCGTTCTTCTAATATAATTAACGGCGCAGGAAGTGCACCGGCCCTAAGAAGTATTGCCAATTCATTTGCTTCTTCCGATGTAAAACCACCTGATATTTGACCCGAGCCTCCAAGAATAGCATCTCTGATCACTGGAGCGCTTACTACTCTATCGTCAAGTATAATTGCAAAAGGTTTCCCAACATTTTGTTGTGTTACTCTTCCAAATTTTTTAGCTCCTATACCATCAAAGCGAAAAGTTACAATCGGTTCATTTGTTTGTGGGTCAAACCCTGGTTGTGCATCTACTAAATTTTCACCACCCACCATGACTCTTTTTTTAACAATATATTTATAATTTGGATCATCATCTGAAGGTAAAACTTCAGAGCCGATTGGAGCTTTATCTGGTTTCTGAGGATCATATACAACCGATTGATCAACTAATTGAAAAGTAAGCTTAGCAGTTTGTCCAAGCAAAGATTTAATTTGATCTGGATCCTCAAGTCCAGGAACTTGTATAATAATCCTTGATGTGCCTTGCCTTTGAATTGTTGGCTCTCTAGTTCCAAGCTCATCTATTCTTCTTCTAACAATTTCTAATGATTGATTTACAGCATTAATTGTTAAAAGCTTTTTATATTCTTCAGTAAATAGTATTTCTAAATATTCATCGCTATTAATATTTACTATCAAATTTGATGAGGAGCCAACTTGAAGCAAATTTTGAGAGTCTGTAACTGATAAATCTTTTATTTTATTTATCACAGATTGGGCTGTAGAAGAGGATTTAAACTTGAGAGACCCATTTGTCGTTTTTATACTTGATATTTTAAGATCTTCTTCGCGATATAGTTTCCTTAAATCAGAAGTTAAATTATCAATCCGCTCATTTATTATAACATCTGTATCAACCTCTAAAAGCAGATGTGATCCTCCTTGTAAATCTAAACCAAGATTAACCTGTTGATTGGGAAAAAAATTTGGAAAACTATTTAGAGAATCTTTGGTAAAAAAATTAGGTAAGGCAAATAATAAACCTATTCCAATTGTCAAAAAGATTAATAGCTTTTTTGATCTAGAAAAATAAAGCATTTATGATTTTATTTTACTGGCTGTGTAGCTTCTACCTCAGAAACAGTAGATTTAACAATTACTACATTTACTCCCTGAGAAATTTCAACTTCAATATCAAAGTCATTTATTACTCTAACAACTTTTCCCTTCATACCTCCAGAAGTTAATATCTTATCTCCACGTTGTATTGCAGACACCATAGCCTTATGCTCTTTAACTCTTCTTTGTTGAGGTCTTATGAGAAGAAAATAGAAAACACCAAAAATTAAAAATAATGGCATTAATTGAACAAATAACTGGTCCATGTAATAACTCCTTTTTTTAAGCAATATACATACTTAGAACAATTTTTTGAACTAAATAATTATATTTAATTTAACCCTTCTTTAAGTCTAATTAATGAATTTTCGTGCGTTAAATCAATATGCATTGGAGTAATTGATATATAATGATTTGCTATTGCTTCAACATCTGTCATAAACCCTGGCACTCTTTTATTTTGTGTTACGCCTAATTTATTTCCATGTTCTTCAGCTCTTCTTCTTAATCCGAATCTGAAGATATTCCTTTCCTTTTCATAAATAATTAAATCATCGGAGTCCCTATTGCCCTGCGTAGTAATTTCAATACCTTTAACATTACTTGGTTCGCAGTGTGGAAAATTAATATTAATAAAAGTATCTTCTTGCCAACCAATTTTTGATAGTTTCTCAAATATCTCTGGAAAAAAATGATTTGTTGCATCCCATTTGATCTGATCTTTTTTACCAGACTCATAGTTTTGACTTATTGATATTGATGGAACTTTTCTCATAATGCCTTCCATGGCACCAGCAATCGTTCCAGAATATGTTGTATCTTCACCAATATTACAGCCACTGTTTACTCCAGATAATAATATATCTGGACGTTTATCTTTTAAAACTCGATCAAGAGCAATTGCCACGCAATCTCCTGGAGTTCCATTTACTGAAAAAATTTTTTCTCCCTGTTCTTTTAAATTTAGATCAGATGTAAATGATAAGGCATGAGATGCACCACTTTTTTCAAACTCAGGAGCAACAATCCATACATCATTGGAAAAAGTTTCTACGATTGATTTAAGAAGATTTATACCAGGCGAAAAATAGCCATCATCGTTAGTAATTAGTATACGAGAATTTTTTAAATCAATAGCTGACATTACTGAGAAACTAGGAAATAGTTTTTTGATTATTCATATACGGCTGTAATACATCTGGAACTTCTATAGAGCCATCAGAATTTTGATAATTTTCCATAATAGCTATTAAAGTTCTTCCTACTGCAAGGCCGGAGCCATTTAAAGTATGTAGAAATTTTATATCTTTGCCATCCTTATAGCGTGAATTCATTCGCCTTGCTTGGAAATCTCCACAATTCGAACAACTAGATATTTCTCTGTAGGCTTTTTGACCTGGAAGCCAAACTTCAATGTCGTATGTTTTTTGCGCAGAAAAGCCCATATCTTCTGAAGACAAGATGACAACTCTATAGTGAAGATCTAATTTTTTTAAAACTTCTTCAGCACAACTAAGCATTCTTTCATGTTCATCTTCTGACTTTTGTTCAGAAGTTAGGCTTACGAGTTCAACCTTATAAAATTGATGTTGTCTCATAATTCCCCGAGTATCTTTGCCTGCCGCACCAGCCTCTGATCTAAAGCAAGGAGTATGGGATACAAATCTTTTGGGCAGATCTGCTATATCCAATATTTTTCCTCTAGTTAAATTTGATAGAGGAACCTCCGCAGTTGGAATTAAAAAATAATCATTAGTTGTTTTAAATAAATCTTCTTCGAATTTAGGTAAATTACCTGTTCCATATAATGCATCACCTCGAACAAGAATTGGTACATTAACTTCTTCATAACCAAACTCTGAAGTATGAAGGTCTAACATAAAGTTTGCTATTGATCTTTCTAGTCTAGAAAGCGTACCCTTTTGTATAACAAATCTTGCACCAGATATATTTGCTGCATCTTCAAAACTCATTATTCCAAGATCTTCACCAATATCAAAGTGTTCTTTCAGCTCAAATGAAAAATCTTTTTTTTCACCAATCAATTTTATCTCTTTATTTTTTGTCTCATCTCCCACTGGAACACTTTCATGAGGCAAGTTTGGAATCCGAGACAAAACATCATTTAAAGCATTTTGTGAATTTTTTTGTGCTTCATCAAGTTCCTGAAGTTTAGATTTTAAGGCTGAAACTTCTTCTTTTAAATTTGAAGCCTCTTCCCTATTTCCTTGAGAAGAAAGTTCTCCAATTTTTTTTGATTTAGAGTTTCGTTCTTCTTGAAGAGATTGAAGTTGAGCTATCAGGTCTTTATTTTTCTTATCTAAATCTAATATTTCTTTAGAAATCGGACTATGATTTCTTTTTGATAAAATTTTATCAAAATCCTCAGGGTTTTCTCTAATTTTTTTTATATCAAACATTGATCACTTGTTCTCTACTCTCTTATTCTCAATAAATTGAACTGCGAATATTGATAGTTCATAAAGCAAAAGAATTGGAATTCCTAGTCCAATTTGTGAAATTGGATCAGGAGGAGTTAGAATTGCCGCCGCAGCAAAAACACCTACAATCACAAACTTTCTATTTTTCTTAAGACCTTTACTTGATACAAACCCAACCCTTGCTAATAATGTTAATAAAATTGGAAGCTGAAAACTGAGACCAAAAGCAAAAATGAGTCTCATAATTAGACTTAAATATTCATTCACTTTAGCTTCTAACTGTATTGGCAAAGCTCCGTTTCCGCCAATTGATTCGAATGACAAAAAGAACTTAATCGCTAAAGGCATAATAAGATAATAGACGAGAGCTGAGCCGAGCAGGAAAAGAAGTGGTGTTGCAATTAAATAAGGTATAACAACCATTTTCTCATTCTTGTATAAACCTGGAGCCATAAATATCCAAATCTGTGTTAATACGTACGGCAAAGATAAGAATAATGAAGCAAAAAGAGCAACTTTAAGATATGTAAAAAAAGTTTCATGTAGGGCAGTAAAAATTAATCGCCTTCCCTGTTCACCTTCAACAGCGTCTGCATAAGGCTGAACTAAAAAGTTATATATTGTATCAGCAAATATATAAGAGATTACAAATAGAACAGTGATTAAAATTAAAGATTTTACGAGACGTTTACGAAGTTCAATTAAATGCTGAAGCAATGGTTGTTTACTATCATTTATATCTTTAGATTCAGGACTCATTTATTAATCTTTCTTTTCATCTTTCTTTTCATCTTTCTTTTCATCATCCATTATTGATTGATTAATGCTGTCCCGCATTTCATCTGTAAAACTTTTAGCACTCGAGTTTTCAATATTCTTTTTGATTTCATCAACTCCAGAATCATTTGCAATTGAATTGATACTTGTTTTAAATTCTCTAGATATATTTCTAATTTTGCCCCACCAACGACCAAGAGTTCTCAATACAGCAGGCAGATCCTTAGGGCCTACAAAAATGATTATTAATGCAGCAATAACTAAGTATTCAACTCCACCGATTCCAGGTAACATGATTTTAGCTGAATTTACTCTTTGTTAGAGTTATCTTCAGATTTATTTATTGAATTAGGCTCATCATCGTCGTTAATGCCTTTTTTAAAGCTTTTAACTCCTTTGGCAACATCACCCATCAATTCAGAAATTTTTCCTCTTCCAAAAAGAATAACAAGAAGTGCAACAACGATTAAAATTTGCCAAAAACTAATTCCCATATGGTTTTCTCCAAGATATCAATTATTACTATATATTAAAAAAATTATTTAAAGAATATAATTAAGATTTCTCACTTATACTACTGAAATCTAAAGATTTTTCTCTAACTATATTAGTTATATCTTTTGCGGTACCTTGCTGCTTAATGATCCCTTCCTCAATGACAATTACTCTATCTGACATAGAAATAGCATCATCAAAGTCATGTGAAACTATAATTGCTGTAATTTTATTATCTTTTAGAACTTTTTTAGTTTCAATTCTTAATTGATGCGTGAGAGAGTGATCAAGTGTTCCAAAAGGTTCGTCCATTAATAAAATTTTTGGATTGGGAGCCATTGCTCTTGCAATTGCAACTCTTTGCTGCTCTCCACTAGATATTTCATTTGGAAAATTATGGGCATATTTATCAACTTCAAATAGTCTTAATAAATTCATCGCAATTTCTTGTTTTTTTGCTTTATTAAATTTAATCCCAAACATCACATTTTTAATAATGGACATGTGAGGAAATAATGCCCGTTCTTGAACAACTAATCCAACATCTCTCTTCTCAGTGGGCAAAGTGTGAAAATGATCTGAAACAATTCTATTGTTTATTTGTATGATACCATTTTTTTCTTTTTCAAGCCCAGCAATTATTCTTAATAAGGTTGTTTTACCGCATCCTGAAGGACCCAAGATTGATAAAATTTCTCCCTCTTCAAGGTCAATGTCAATATTGTTGAGAACCGGTTTTCCCTTAATATAGTAATGATTCAGATTTTTAATTTCAAGTATTGTCATTTTAATCTCTTCTTGCTGGTCTAGATGTTCTTATCATTCTAGTCAATATAATTATAGGAAGCAAACCTATCATAACAATAGAAATTGAAGGAGCCGCAGCATCATACATTCGTTCTTCAGCTGCAAAGATGTAAGTATAAACAGCTAATGTATCAAAATTAAAAGGTCTTAGAATAAGTGTTGCAGGAAGCTCTTTAATTACCTCAGAAACAACTAACAAAACACTTGTAAGAAAGCTTGTCTTTAATAACGGTAAATGAACTGATGATAAAAGTGACCATCCTGAACTTTTCAGTGATTTTGCAACATCGTCGAGCCTAATGTTTACTCTTTGGTATCCCGACTCTATTGTTGAACTAGCAAGAGCATAAGATTTAATAATATACGCTAAAATTAAACCAATTAAGCTTCCAGTTAATAAGAAATTAAGATACTTCCCAACAAAACTTGCGTCTAAGAATGTAAGCAGCTGCATGACACCTATTGCTAATATGATTCCAGGAACTGCATAACCCACTGTTAAAAAAGAGCTCAGAAATTTTAAAACATTATTACTTTTATACCTGACTGAAAAATTAATAATGATTGCAAGACATGTACACATAAATGCTGAAATTATTGCTAAATAAAAACTGTTCCATGCAGTAGTAATAAATCTTTCATTAAAAAAATCTAATTTATAGTTAAATGCCCAGTAAGATAATTCTAAAATAGGCAAAATAAATCCAATAAAGATTGGAAAAAAACAAAATAAAAAAGCTAAAAAGTTCTTATACCCTTTTAGTTTTAACGGATCAAATTGTCTGAACACTGATCCTGCAAAAGAATAGTCTGCATTTTTTCTAGAATATTTCTCAGCAATAATGAACATAATCGCAATTATTAAAAGCAAAGAGGCTAATTGTTTTGCCGTATGAATATCATACATGCCATACCATGTTCTGAAAATACCTGTAGTAAAAGTTGAAATAGCAAAATGATCGACAGCACCAAAATCAGATAAGGTTTCCATTGCAACAAGCATTAGTCCTGCAATGACAGCTGGCCTTATCATTGGAACAGCCAATCTATAGAAAACTTCTAATCTATTAAGACCAAGTGTTCTTCCAGATTCTAAAATTGACCTAGACTGATTTATAAATGCCATTCTAGATACGAGATACACATATGGATATAGTGTAAAAGAAAAAACTATTATTGCGCCTGGTACATTTCTAACTTTTGGGAATAATGTAAATTCATTACTTAAATTAAATATGTCTCTGACTAAATTATTGGCAGTACCATACGTGTCAAATAATCCAGTAAATGTATACGCAAGAATATATGGTGGAACTGCAAGAGGCAGAATAAGGGCCCACTCTAAAATATTTTTACAAAAGAAATCATAATTGGTGACAAGCCATGCTGTAGAAACACCAATAATAGAAACTAAGATTAAAACACCTGCAACAAGATATATAGAATTTTTAATGTATGATCCTAAAACATAATTATATAAATGAGACCAATTATCTGAATAATCTCCGAATAAGCTTGATATGACAATCACAACCGGAGCAATAAAGAAAATGAAGCATATTACCGGCAACAATGACCATGAATTTAGATATTTTTCAAACATACAAGTATTAAGTATATCTCTTTTTTAAGATTAAAAGTTTTTTTATTGGGCTATCTAGTTTTCAATATCAAATTAGGATTAATTATAATGAGGTAACTAGATAGCCCGAAGTTAGCAACTATGCTGTTATTGCCAACCTACTCGATCCATTAGCTTAACAGCTTCGGGATTGAATTTTCCATAATCTGTAACAGACGTCTGATCTTCTTTAAACCCAGTACCAAACTGTGCGATTAAATCACTTGGAGCCACATTTGCACTTAATGGATATTCATAAGTGTTATTTACAATGTGCTCTTGAGCTTTATCAGATAATAAGAATTCTATAAACTTTATCGCATTAGCTTTATTAGGTGAATTTTTCATCAGTCCAATGCCACTAACGTTGATATGAGCTCCTCTTCCTGCTTGACTTGGGAAGTGAAGGTTTACTTTTCTAGCAGCTGCTCTCTGTTCGTCACCTTTTTTACCAGATAGCATTAACCCGATATAGTAACTGTTTGCAATTGCAATATCAGCTTCACCATTAGCAACAGCCATAATTTGAGCTCTGTCATTGCCTTCTGGTTTTCGTGCAAAGTTACCGACAAATCGATGTGCCCATGCTTCAGTATCAGCAACTCCATTATTAGAGATTAAAGATGCAACAAGAGACTGGTTATACATGTTACCTGAACTTCTTATTGCAATTCTTCCTATCCATTTTGCATCTGAAAGATGCTCATAAGCAAGATTTTCCATTTCATCGGCTGAAACAGTTAGAGGGTTGTAATACATAACTCTTGAACGTTTTGCTATTGCAACCCATTCATCATTAGGGCCTCTTAGATTTGTTGGAACAACAGATTCTACAACACTTGATGAAATACTTTGGAACATACCGTCTTTTTGTACTTTCCATAAATTTCCTGCATCAACTGTAATAAAAACATCTGCAGGTGAATTTGGCCCTTCAGATTTTAATCTCTCCATTAAGGCCTTACCTTTACCAGAAATAATATTTACTTTAATGCCTGTATCGGCTGTAAAGCTTGAATACAACTCAGCATCTGAGTCATAGTGTCTTGATGTGTATACATTAACTTCATTTGCAAACACCATGCTTGAAATGAAACTAAATATAAGTGCAATTGATATTGATTTAATATTCATCGTAATCTTACTTTCATTTATAATAATTCTAATTTGCAAGATTTTTATATACTATTGATAATGATTATCAATAACATTAAGAAAAATAGATAATTTTTATCTAATTGATTTTATTCAGTTTTTTTTAAGAAATATAATCGGGAGATCAATTATTCAGATTCATTTCCACTTTGGATCAAATCATCAATATTTTCATCTTCGCCAAAAGGCTCTACTTCGGATAAATCTACTTCTTTCGGCTCTGCAATATCTAAGTTTCCAGGCAGTCTGCTTTCTAAAAGTCCAGATGCTTTAAGCTCTTCTAAACCTGGAAGATCTGAAACTTGCTCCAATCCAAAGTACTCAAGGAAAAAATCGGTAGTACCGTATATGATTGGGCTACCAGGTACCTTTTTTCGACCGATTGGCCTAACCCAATTTAATTCCATCAGAATATCAAGCGTTCCAGGACTAAATTGTACTCCTCTTATATCTTCAACTTCAGCTCTTGTAACAGGTTGATGATAGGCAATAATAGATAAGGTCTCTGTTGCAGCTTTTGATAATTTCCTCTGAACAATTTTTTCTTTCTTCATCATCGGCGCTAAGTCTTGAGCTGTTTTTAAACTCCATCTTTTACCAGTTTTAATAAGGTTTACTCCACGGTTCTCATACTGTGCTTTTAATAAGTTTAATAACTTGTTTAAATTTGCTCCTTTGGGTAATCTTGCTTTTAAACTTTCAGCATCCAATGGTTCATTTGCAGCAAATAATAAGGCTTCTAATATTCTTAGGTTGTCTCTGTGTTCTGATGGAAAATCAGCAATATTATTTATAGAAGCTTCTTTACTCATTTATCAACCTATGATTTCTTCGTTATTATTTTTATTCTTAATAAATACTGGTCCAAATGGAGCAAGTTGTTGTACCTCAAGAACACCCTCTCTCACTAATTCCATTGCTGCGGCAAGAGTACCAGCAACACCTGACCTTGCATTTTTACCTTTTGAAAATTCAGGTGGTAAAAAACTTTCTAACTTTGTCCATTCAAAAGCTGTTCCCACCATTCTTTGCAGTCTAACCAATGCTTCTTCCATCGCATATACAGCTGGTTTTTCAATCACTATTGATGAATAAGCAGATTTATATCTTTGATTAGCATATGATTTTAGTAAATCATATAAACTCA